>NZ_JBHUQX010000086.1:0-25315 GCF_042674225.1 Streptomyces sp. NPDC056948 | reverse complement strand
CCTCGTCGGTCAGGGCTCCCACGTTGACGGGCCCCTGGATCCCGGCCCGCAGCAGCGGCAGCATCTCCGGCGGGGCCCCGATCGGGTACACGCAGTCCGCGCCCGCGGCGACGTACAACGCGGCCCGCTCGATGGCCCGTCCGGGATCTCCGACCCCGCAGGCGAAGGTGTCGACGCGGGCGTTCACGAAGAGCCCGTCGCCGGCCGCGGCCCGCACCTCGGCGAGCCGATCGGCGTGCGCGCGCGGGTCCTTGAGCACCCCGTCCTCGGAGTCCTCCAGATTGCAGCCCACCGCCCCCGTCTCCAGCAGCCGCTCCACCAGCTCCTTCGGCGCGAGTCCGTAGCCGCCCTCGACGTCCGCCGACACCGGCACGTCGACGGCCCGGACGATCCGGGCGATCGCGGCGAACATCTCGTCGGCCGGGGTCTGCCCGTCCTCGTACCCCAGGGACGCGGCGACCCCGGCGCTGGGCGTGGCGAGCGCCGGGAAGCCCGCCTCCACGAACACCCGGGCACTGGCCGCGTCCCAGGGGCCGGGCAGCACGAGGGGATCGCCGGGCACCCGGTGGTGGTGCAGGGCGCGGAACACATCGGCCTTGCTCATGGCGTGTGACCCCCCGGCGGGATCCGGCGGCTCACCATCACCCGGTTCCAGTTGTTGATGGCGACGACCAGCCCGATCAGATGGGCCAGCCGGGCCTCGTCGAAGTGCTTGGCGGCGTTCTCGTACACCTCGTCCGGCACAAAGCCGTCCGTCAGCAGGGTCACCGCCTCCGTCAGCGCCAGCGCGGCCCGCTCCCGCTCGTCGAAGACGCCCTCGGCCTCCTCCCACGCGGCCAGCAGATTGAGCTGCTTCTCACTCACCCCGTGCTCGCGGGCGATCGCGAGATGCATGTCGAGGCAGAACGCGCAGTGGTTGAGCTGCGAGGCGCGGATCACGACGAGTTCGGCCAGGGCCGGGTCGCCGAGGCCCTGCTTGGCGACCTTGCTGAGGGCGGCCATGGCCCCGCCGACCGCCGGGTCGAGCAGCCGGGTCCGGGCCGTCATTTGTACTGGCCCGGCCGGTAGTGCCCCGGCGTCATCCGGCAGGTCACGCCGAACCGGTTCCAGGCGTTGATCACCGTGATCGCGGCGATCAACTGCGCCAGCTCCGCCTCCTCGAAGTGCTCGGCGGCCCGCTCGTACACCTCGTCCGGCACGAATCCGTCCGTCAGGACCGTCACGGCCTCGGTCAGTTCCAGCGCCGCGACTTCCTTGGCGGTGTAGAAGTGCCGTGACTCGTCCCAGGCGCTGAGCTGCATGATCCGCTCGACGCTCTCGCCCTTCGCGAGGGCGTCCTTGGTGTGCATGTCGATGCAGAAGGCGCAGTGGTTGATCTGGGAGGCGCGGATCTTCACCAGCTCGTACAGCGTGGGGTCGAGGCCCTGCCGCGCGGCGGTCTCCAGCCGGACCATCGCCTTGTAGACGTCGGGCGCGTGCTTGGCCCACTCCAGGCGGGCGGGCCGCTCGGGGGCGTACTCCACGGTCGTCGTGGTCGTCGTAGTCCTCGTGGTCGTCGTGGGAGTCGTGTCGTCGGGATGGGTCGTCATGCCCTCGACCCTAGGAAGGAAGCAGCCCAGGAGTATGGTCCATTTCCATGGCGGAACCATGGGCCACTCTGGGCATCGACCTGCACGTGGAGCCGACCGGCCCGGGCCTGCGCCGGGGGCTGACCGACGCCCTGCGCGAGGCGGTGCGCTCCGGCCGGCTGGCCCCCGGCACCCGGCTGCCCTCCTCCCGCGCGCTCGCCGCCGACCTGGGCATCGCCCGCAACACGGTCGCCGACGCCTACGCCGACCTGGGCGCCGAGGGCTGGCTCACCGCACGGCAGGGCTCGGGGACCCGGGTCGCCGCGAGGACGGTCGTTGCGCCGGCCGGTACGGCACCCCACCCCCGCGCACGCACCCGCCCGGCCTACGATCTGCGCCCCGGCAGCCCCGACCTCGCGTCCTTCCCGCGCGCGCAGTGGCTCAAGGCCGCCCGCCGCGCCCTCACCGCCGCCCCGTACGACGCGCTGGACTACGGCGACCCCCGGGGCCGCCCGGAGCTGCGGGCGGCGCTCGCCGGCTACCTCTCCCGGGCCCGGGGCGTACGCGCCGACCCCGAACGGATCGTGGTGTGCGCCGGGTTCGCGCACGGCCTGAAGCTGCTCGGCACGGCCCTGCGGGCCCGCGGGGCACGGACCGTCGCGGTCGAGTCGTACGGGCTCGACGCGCACCGGAGACTCCTCGCCGCGGCCGGCCTGCCCACCACCCCGCTGCCCTTCGACGGACTGGGAACGGACCCGGGCGAGTTGTCCGGCGCCGACGCGATCCTCCTCACCCCCGCCCACCAGTTCCCCATGGGCGTGCCCCTGCACCGTGACCGCCGTGCGGCCGTCGTGGACTGGGCGCGCCGCACCGGCGGGCTGGTGCTGGAGGACGACTACGACGGCGAGTTCCGCTACGACCGTCAGCCCGTGGGCGCGCTCCAGGGCCTGGACCCTGACCGTGCGGTCTACCTGGGCACCGCCAGCAAGTCCCTCGCCCCCGGGCTGCGGCTGGCCTGGGCGGTGCTGCCGCCGGGCCTCGCCGAGGAGGTCACGGCGGCGAAGGGCGGCGTCGACACCTGCGGGGTGCTGGACCAGCTCACCCTGGCCGAGTTCCTCGCCTCCGGGGCCTACGACCGCCATGTGCGCGCGACCCGCCTGCGGTATCGCCGCCGCCGGGACGCCCTGGTCGCCGCCGTCGCGGCCCGCGCTCCCGGGGCCCGGGTCACCGGCATCGCGGCCGGTCTGCACGTCCTGCTGCGGCTGCCGCCCGGCACCGAGCAGTCGGTGGTCCAGGCGGCCCACTGGCGGGGGCTCGCGCTGCACGGGCTCGCCCGGTACACCAACCCCGCGGCGCAGGCCGAGCCGGTCGACGCCCTGGTCGTCGGATACGGCACACCGCCGGACCACGCCTGGTCGGGGGCGCTGGACGCGCTGTGCGCGGTACTGCCCGGATAATCGCGCGAATTCCCCTCCGGGAATGCGGTTTCGGGGATATGGTCACCCCATGAGCGAAAGCCCTTCCATATCCCGTGTGGCCCTGAAGAAAATCACCCCGGACGTCTCCGCCGCAATGGGCTCCCTGCACTCCGCCGCCGTTTCCGCGGCACAGGACGCCAAGGTCGAACCGGAACTGCTGGAACTGGTCAGGATCCGCGCCTCGCAGATCAACGGCTGCGCGTTCTGCCTCGACATGCACACCAAGGACGCCCGCGCCCAGGGCGAGACCGAGCAGCGCCTCTACACCCTGAACGCCTGGCGGGAGACGCCTTTCTTCACCGAGCGCGAGCGCGCCGCGCTGGCGCTGACCGAGGCCGTGACCCTGGTCCACGACGGCCGCGTCCCGGACGCCGTGTACGCCGAGGCGGCCGAGGTCTTCGACGAGAACCAGATCGCCGCGCTGATCTGGGCGGCCACCGTCATCAATGCCTACAACCGCATCGCAATAGCCACGCGTATGGTGCCGAAAAACTGACGTATGGCGCCGGAAAACTGAAATGAACAGAGAAAATCACGCCGGGTCGAATTCCTTCGGCCCGGCGTCGTCATGCCTTGGGTGAATTCAGTTCGGCAGCGGCTCCATGAGGCCGTCGAGCCAGGTCCGCCATTCCCCGGCCCGCTCCGCCGGAGGCACCCGCATCGGGCGTCCCGTCCAGCCCGTCACGGGCCGGATCCCGTGCAGCGCGTTCACCAGCCAGACCTCACGGCCGTCCAGCTCGGCCACGGTCCGCTCGCGGTGCGCGATCCGGATCCCGGACCGCAGGGCCCGGTCCTGGACGAGCCCGGCCGTCACACCCGGCAGGACGGGCAGCCGGGGCGGGGGCAGGCACAGGGTGTCGTCCTCCCACCACAGCACGCTGGCGGTGGCCGACTCCAGCACCGTGCCCGAGGGCGCGATCAGCACCGCCTCCTCAGCGCCCTCGCCGGCGGCCCGGCGGCGCACCCGGGCCAGGGTCTCCAGGTCCGGGCCCTTGCGGCGGGGCACGGTCCGCGGGTCGGGCTGGCCCGCCGCCCACAGCCGGATCTCGGTGCCGAGCGGCGGGGCGGGACGCACCAGCAGCCGCAACTCCAGGGAGCCCGCCGCGAGTTCCACCCGCGGGAACCACTCACCCGTGCGCGGCAGCGCGGCGGTCACGTCCTGCCAGAACGCGACGAGCCGGCGCGGCTCCGGCCCGCCGCACTCGACGCAGGACCGCGAGAACCGCTCCCGGTGCCGGGCATAGGCCCGCACCCGGCCCTCGCGGAGCAGCCACGAGTCCGCGACGAGCAGCCGTCCCCCGGCCTCCTGGTCCGGGGCGGGGGCCAGGCCACGGCCGGGCGTCCATGCCCACGGGCCTTCCGCCACCGCCGGTCGTGTCACCACCAGCTCCTCCTCAGTACTTGTGGCCCGCGACGGCCGGCGCCCCGTGCCGGGGCCCGTACGGCGCGTGCTCCAGCCATGATCCGCACCACGGCAGCACCGGTGCCAGGGCCGCCGCCGCCCGCTGCCTGACCCTGACGGTACGGCGGTGCGGCCGCAGGTGGTCCAGGGCCGTACCGGCGGCGGCGCTGTTGAACAGGCCGGCGGCGCGGCGTACCTCGGCGAAGTGCGCGACCGCCTCGCCGGTCCCGGCGGCGATCGCCTCGGCGGCGGCCGCCGCGTCCGCGATCCCGCTGTTCATGCCGCGCGCCCCGAACGGCGGGAAGAGATGCGCCGCCTCCCCGGCCAGCAGCACGCGCCCGTGCGGATCGGTGAACGAGGCCGCCACCTTGCGCAGGAAGCGGTACGTCGACACCCACAGGATCCTGTCGTCGTAGCCGTCCCCGACGATGGCGGGCAGCCAGCGCCGTACGGCCTCCTCGGTGCCGTACTCCTCCTGTGCGTCGTCGTCCCGGCACTGCAGGTCGACCTGGAAGCCCCCGGTGAACGGCACCCGCATCACACTGCGCCCGCCGACCCCGGGATGCTCGTAGTGGAAGACCCGCTCCAGCGGCAGCTCCGCGCCCGGCACGTCGGCGACGTCCACCACGACATGGAAGCCCTCGCCGTGGGTGCCCTCCAGGGCGATGCCCAGCTCGCGCCGGACCGCGGAGCGGGCGCCGTCGGCGGCCACGGCGTACGCGCCGGTCCACACCCGCCCGTCCTCGCCCGTCAGCCGGACCTCCGTCTCCGAGGTGCTCACGCCCGCCACGCGCGCGCCCCACACGAACTCCACCCCGGCCTCCTCGCAGGCCGCGCGCAGGAACCGTTCGGTGTCCGTCTGGCGCAGGCTGGTGAAGGGCGGCGGACCGGACGGCGGCGGGAACGTGCGGGCGTAGACCTCACGTCCCCGGTAGAGGGTGCGCCTGGTGTGCCAGGTCCGCCCGTACGAGGTGATCTCGGCGGCGAGCCCGGGCAGCATCGCGTCCAGCAGGCCCAGGGTCTCCCGGTGCACGAACAGGGCCCGGCTGCCGGGCCGTTCCCGGTCCTCGGGGTCGGCCTCCAGCAGCACCACGGGCAGTCCGTGCCCGCGCAGGGCCAGAGCCGCCGACAGGCCCACCGGTCCGGCGCCCACGACCACGACCGGGGTCATGCCCGGGCGCCTTCGGTGAGCATCCGGGCGATCTCCCCGCGCTTCACCTTCCACGTCGCGGTCATCGGCAGATCCTCGAACCGCCACTGCCGCGGCTCGGCCATCGCCGGCAGCCCCGCCGTGGCGTTCCGCCAGCGCTCCGGGTCCAGGGGCCGCTCGCCGCGCACGCACACCACCGGCACCGGCTCGCGGTCCGCGCCCGGCACGATGACGACCTCGCGCAGCTCCTCGAGACGGGACATCAGCGCGTCCTCGACCTCCAGATTGCTGTGCACGGCGTCGATCTGGTCCACCTCACGGTCGATCAGATACAGCGCGCCCAGGCGGCTCCGGTAGCCCATGTCGCCCATCTCCCACCAGCCGTCGGTGAGCTGACGGTCGTAGCGCTCCGGCATGCCCAGGTAGGTGAGGATCCGGCCCCGGGTGCGGGCCTCGATCCGGCCGGGCGTGCCGGGCGCGACCCGCCTGCCCTCGGCGTCGGTGACGCGGACCCGGGTGAAGCCGGGTATCCCGATCCCGACCCGGCGTCCGTCCACCCGGGCGGCGCCGCGCCGCGTCACCACCTGGAACGCCACCGGGCCCGTCTCGCTCTGCCCGTAAAGCTGGATCAGCCAGGGCGTACGCCGCCGGGAGGCGCCCAGCAGCCGCCGTACGGTGCGCGGGTGGATCGCGTCGAACGTGGAGCCGTACGACCGGACCCGGGACAGCGGGGCCCCGGGGGCGTCGGCCAGCTCCTCCCACAGCACGAACGTGTTGGGATGCGTCTCCACGATGCCGGGCCGGTGCCGGACCAGCAGCGGGCCCACCACGGCCGGATCCGGGTCGGTGATCAGCACGAGCGGGCTGCCGAAGTGCAGCAGTACGCCGAGCAGATGGTAGAAGCGCGAGTGCACGAAGGACATGTGCAGCGCCGCCGGCTCGCCGCGGGTGGGCCAGCCCATCGCCTGCTGCGGCACGAGCCGGTTCCACATGGTCTGCGCGCAGTGCACGGCCAGCTTCGGGACGCCGGTGGTGCCCGAGCTGTGGGTGATCAGGGCGGGTTCGCGGGGATGGAGCCGGACCGGCGGGGGCGGCTCGGCGCCGGCGTACTTCGCCAGGGGCTCCGCCCCGGGCGCGTCGTCCACCGAGAGCGTCCGCCGCACGAGCCCGGACAGGGCGAGGTCCTTCAGACCGTCCAGGGTGGCGCTGTCGGTGATCAGCCAGGGGCGGCGCAGCCGTGCGAGGAGCTGCCCGGCCACCTGAGGGGCCAGCGCGGGCGACAACAGCACGGGCACGGCGCCGATCCTGGAGGCGGCGCAGGTCAGCAGCATGATGTCGACGTTGTCGGCCTTGTGCACGACGACCTGCTCCGAGGGCCGCACCCCAGCCTCCCACAGGCGGCCGGACAGTTCCTCGACCACGTCGGCGAGCACGGTGTAGCTCAGGTCGACCCCGAGGGAGGGGCTGACGTCCAGCGGCCGGTCCAGGGTGACGAAGACGGCCCCGTGCCGGTCGGCGGCCCGCCGGAAGACCGGTCCCAGACAGAAGCCGCGATCGGCGAGCGAGGGCAAGGGCAAGGACAAGGGCTGGGTCTGTCGCATGCGGCCGTTCCTTTCCGTGGTGTTCACCAGGCACCCCGGCGCACCAGATGGCGGCGGAGCTTCCCGGTCGAGGTGCGCGGCAGCGACGGGACGAAGCTGACGCTGCGGGGGACCTTGAAGGCGGCGAGGCTCTCCCGCGCCAGGCCGATCAACTCGTCCGACAGACCGTCACGCGCGGACGCGACCGGCACCACGAAGGCCCGCAGCCGGCTCGCGCCCCGCCCGTCGGGCACAGCCGCGACCGCCACCTCCCGCACCGCCGGATGGCCGCGCAGCACGGCCTCCACCTCCAGCGGGGAGACGGTGATACCGCCGACCATCTCCATGTCGTCGGCGCGGCCCAGATGCCGGTAGGAGCCGTCCGGTTCGCGGTACGCCCGGTCACGGGTGGCCAGCCAGCCGCCGACCAGGGTCCGCGCGGTCTCCTCGGGCCGGTTCAGATAGCCCGGCGTGACCGTCGGCCCGCGCACCCACATCTCGCCCTCCTCGCCGTCCGGCACCGGGTGCCCGTCACGGTCCCGCAGCTCCACCTCGAAGCCGGGCACGGGACGGCCGACGGTGCCCGGGTGGTCGTGGGCGAAGCCGTTGGCGCAGAACGCGTGACCCGCCTCGGTGGAGCCGATCTGCTCCAGCACCGGCGCCCCGAGCAGCGCGGTCACCTGCCGTGCGAGCCCGTCCGGCAGCCCCTCACCGGCCGACACCGCGGCCCGCACCGAGGCGAAACAGCCCTCGTGCCCGTGGCCCCGCTCGGCGACCAGCGCGGCGTACGCGGACGGCACCGAGTAGAGCAGCGTCACCCGGTGCCGGGCGACCAGCTCGTCGATGGTGGCCGGAGTGGGGCGCCGGTCCACCAGCACCGCGGACGACCCGGAGAACAGCGGGAAGACGAAGGCGTTGCCGAAGCCGTAGGCGAAGTACAGCTTCGACACCGACAGCGTGACGTCGTCCGCGGTGATCCGCAGCACCCGCCGGCCGACCAGATCGTGGTACGTCCGGGGATCGCCGTGCGTGTGCACGACGCCCTTGGGGCGGCCCGTGGTGCCGGAGGTGTACTGGACGTAGAGCGGGGCGTGCGCGTCGACCTGGTGGGCGGGCGAGGGCTCGGCGGCCGGGGCGAGTGCCATCAGCTGATCCGCCCCGATGCGGGCCCGGCGGGCGAACCGCTCCTCCAGGCCCGGCCCCGTCACACACAGCAGGGCCCCGGTGTCCTCGGCCAGGAACACATGGTCGGCCGCGGGGAGTTCGGGGTTGACCAGGACCGCGACGGCGCCGAGACGGGCGGTGGCGAGGAAGGCCGTCACCCAGGCGAGGGAGTCGGGCAGCGCCAGCAGCACACGGTCGCCGGGGCGCACCCCGTGCTCGGCGAGCACGGTGGCCGCACGGGCCGCGAGGTCGTGCACCTCCCCGTGGGTCCAGGCCCGGTGGCCCTGGTGAAAGGCGGTCCGGCCGTTCCACCCGCGCCGCTCGGCGAGTTCCGCGAGCTGGGCCGCCATGTTCCCGGGCGCCTCGGCCTCGGGCGGGTGCAGCTCGATCTGCGGACTGGTCATCGCCGGGCCTCCCCCGCCGCCCCGGCTCTGTCCCCCGGCGGGGCCTGGTGCCGTATCCGGTCGGCCGTGTGCTGGTGCAGGGCCCGCATCGGGGCCGCGGTCTTCAGCAGCATCTCCTCGTACTCCGCCTCCGGATCGGAGCCGAGCACGATCGCGCCGCCCGCGCCCAGATGCATCTGGCCGTCGGCGAACACGGCGGTACGGATGACGATGCTGAGATCCGCGCCGCCGCCGCACCCGAAGTAGCCGAGGGCGCCGGAGTACACGCCCCGGGCCTCGGTCTCCAGCGAGTCGATGATCTCCAGCGTGCGCAGCTTCGGCGCGCCGGTCATCGACCCGCCGGGGAAGCAGGCCCGGACACAGTCCACCGCGTCCGTGCCCGGCCGCAGCCGTCCCACCACGGTCGAGACGAGCTGATGCACCGTGGCGTACGTCTCCGTGGCCATCAGCTTGGACACCCGCACCGACCCCGTCCGGCAGACCTGCCCCAGGTCGTTGCGGAGCAGATCGACGATCATCAGGTTCTCGGCCCGCGTCTTGTCGTCCGACGCGAGCGCGTCCCGCAGCCGGGCGTCCTCCTCCGGTCCCTCACCCCGGGGCGCGGTTCCCTTGATGGGCCTGGCCTCGGCGGTACCGTCCCGCCCGATCCGCAGGAACCGCTCGGGCGAGGAGCCGGCCACCTCCAGCTCCCCGAATCTCAGGAACGCCGCGTACGGGGCCGGGTTGTCGCGGCGCAGCGTCCGGTAGAACTCGAGCGCGTCGGGCGGAGCGGGTAACCGGGCGGCGTTCGTGAGGCAGACCTCGTAGCTGGTGCCGGCCCGCAACTGCTGCTGGCACGCCTCGATGTCCGCGAGGTACGTCGACCGGTCGCGTACGAGCCACGGCTCGGCGGCGCCGGGATCGGCCGGGGCCGACGACACGGGCAGCGGCGCCCGCTCCGTCGCCACGCAGCTCAGGTCCGCCAGCGCGCTCTCCAGCCAGTCGGCGGCCTCCCGCGCCGCCTGCGGGGTGTCCTCCGCCAGGCATACGGCGTAGGTGAAGCCCTCCTCGTGGTCCACCGCGATCACCCGGTCGGCGAACAGCCAGGCGGCGTCCGGGGCGGGGGAGCGGTGCCGGTTGGGCGACCCGCAGTCGGCCTTCATCTCGTAGCCGAGGTAGCCGACGTAGCCCCCGGTGAAGTCGAACGGCAACCCGGTCGCGTCCACGCGCCGATGCGTCAACTGCCGCTTCAGATAGTCGAAGACACTCGCCGTGACCTTGCGCACCGGCCGCCCGGCCCGCTCGATCTCACAGCGCCCGGTGGTGACGTCGTACCGCACGAACTCGGCGAGCGGCCCGCTGTCGTCCCCCAGAAACGAGAACCGCGACCGCCCGGGCTCGACCAGGGAGCTGTCCAGCCAGAACGAGCGGGGGGACCCGGCGAACATCCGGGAGAAGACCGCCTCGGTGTCGACGGCACCGGTGACCCGACGGGTGTGCAGACGGTAACCGACCCGTCCGGGGCGCCGGGGGCGGGGAATGGCGACGGTGGGCGGCGTGGCACTGCCGACCGGAACGTCGTCTGCCGGGTCCACTGCCATGGACACCGCCGAGACGGGAAAGACGGCCGCAGGCCGAGGAACCCCACTCCGCGGCGCCCGCGCGGCCCTGGGCCGATCGCCGCCCCCGGCCTCGGAAACCCCCGCCCCCCGAGCCTCCGTCGGCCGTCGGACCCCCGCGTCGCACTCCGGTACCAGTGCCCGGCGTCGGGACGGTGCCTCGGGTGACGGGACCGCCGTGTTCTTCGTGCGCAGCTTGCCGGCCCGCTCGGCGGTCAGGTTGCGGAAGTTCACGAGCATGCGGTGGCCGTACTCCGTGAGGACGGACTCCGGGTGGAACTGCACACCCCACAGCGGTCGGCTGCGGTGCCGCAGCCCCATCAGGACGCCGTCCTCCGCCCAGGCCGTGGCCTCCAGCGCCGGAGGCAACGGCTCGCGCACCGCCAGCGAGTGATAGCGGACGGCGGTGAAATGCTGCGGCAGGCCCTGGAACAGATCCCGTTCGTCATGCCGGACCGTGGAGAGGTGCCCGTGCCGCGGTTCCGGAGCCGGCCCCACCAGACCCCGCTCCCCGAGCGCGATGCCCTGATGGCCGAGACACACGCCGAGCACAGGAACCGGGGAGGTCGCGAGCAGCCTGGTCCCGATGCCGAAGTCACGCGCGTCGCCCGGGTGCCCGGGGCCCGGGGACACCACCAGATTGTCGAACTCCCGGAGATCCGGAATCCCGTCGACGGGCGTGTCGTTACGGACGACCACCGGCTCCTCGCCGTTGACCTCGGCGATCAGCTGGAACAGGTTGTACGTGTACGAGTCGTAATTGTCGATGAGCAGGGTCTTCACCCGCCCACCTCCCTCTGTTCGTTCGCGGACCTACGTGGCCCGGCGTTTGTGCCGCCCACGAAGCGCCTGGAGCGACGGGTACAGCCATTTCTTGAAGAAACGCTGGAGGCGCGGCATGAGAATCCAGGTGACAAGGGCGGTCACACACAGACATAACAACAGCGTGCGTATCAGTGCATTGAGGTCACCGAGATAGGGAAGAACCGTCAGATTGAACAGGAGCACCGGCGGAAAAACCGCGCTCATATTCACGAACCACAGTTTCCATTTCTTCGGCGGTGCCGGCGGCGCGGGCGTCAGAGTCTGCGCGTCGAACCAGGCCCGGGCGCCCGGCACTCTCCTGCGCTCCGCCTCCCGGGCGAGCCCCTCCAGCCGGGCGTCCCACTGTGTCCGGGAGAGCGATTGCTCCCAGGCCAGGGCCGACCCCTCGCTGGCGAAGCGATAGACGACATGCCACTCCGCCCCTCCGTCGACAAGTACCCCACCCCCCAGAAAACCCGGCTGTCGCGCGGTCGCGCCCAGCATGGCCCACCCCCAGGAGTGGAAGTCGGCCGCACGGCCCGGCATCACGCGATAGGCCACGGTGACCGTGACGGGATTACTGGTCACGCCGTCCCATACGGAAAGCGGTTCCCTCGCGTTCAAGATTCAACAAACAATTTTCCGGCTGTCCGGAACGTGAAGCTTTACGGCAGGTGCGCCGCCTTGGGGAAAAGCCCTGCTCACTTAGGTGCGACCGCGTCCTCCCCGGCCGCCCCCGCCTCCCCGGCCGCCCCCCCCTCGGACTCCACCGGCGCCTCCCCGAACCGCGACAGCGCCAGCGCCCCGGCCACCGCCACCGCGAAACCGAGCACCGCCAGCCAGCCCAGCCCCTCCCGCGTACGGTCCCCGAGCCAGATCACGCCGATCAGCGCGGGCGCGACCGTCTCCCCGAGCACCAGGCCGGCGGTCGCCGTGGTCACCGACCCGCGCTGCAGGGCCGAGGTCAGCAGCAGGAACGCGGCCCCGCCCCCGAGCACCAGCGCGTAAGCCGCCGGATTCGTGAAGAGCTCCCCGGGTGACAGCCCGTCGATGAGCCGGACCGCCACCTCCACCACCCCGAACCCGCAGCCGGCCCCCAGACCGAGTGCGAGCGCCCGCCCCCGCTCCGGCAGCCGCCCGCCCACCGCCCCGAGCAGCAGCACCCCGCCCGCCGCACCGAGCATCGCCCACTTCAGCCAGCCCGGCCCGGCCTCGTCGCCCTCCGCCCCGGCCGCAAGACCCAGCAGCGCGAGCCCGGCGCACACCACCCCCACCGCGGCCCACTCCATGCGGCTCAGCCGCACCTCGAGCAGCCGCGCCGCGACCACGGCCGTCACCGCGAGGCTCGCGGCCAGCGCCGCCCCCACGGCATAGATCGGCACCGACCGCAGCGCCACGATCTGCAGCAGGAAACCGAGCCCGTCCAGCGCGAGCCCCACCAGATACCGCCACTGCCGCAGCGCCCGCCACAGCAGCGCCACGTCCCCGCCCGGGCCGGTCGCCGCGGCCGACCGCGCGGCCATCGCCTGCAACACCGTCGCCGTACCGAAGCAGACGGCCGCACCAAGGGCGCACACCATTCCAAAGATCACAAAACGACAGTAGGGGAGGGGGCGGGGGCAGGGGGGCATGCACGCCCGCTCTCACCCATCTCTAGGCTGACCGCTTCGGCGGGTACACGACGGGGACACGGGGAGACACGAACATGGCCGAGACACGGCGGCGACTGCGCTCGAGCACGGTGGTGCTGGGCGGTATGGGTGTCCTCGCGGCGGCCCTGTCCGCCTGCGGCTCCGACCCGGACCGCCGCTGTGTGGACCGGGACAGCCACGACTACATCAACGGCTACAAGATCGTCGCCGACAAGAACTGCAACTCCGGCTCCTCGTCCGGCTCCTCCTACGGCAAGGGCCGCAAGAAGACCGGCAAGACCGAGACCGCGAACGCCGACTGGTACTACGACGCCGACGTCAGCGGCGGCTACGCCGACTCCGGCACCTTCAGCCGCAGCGAGGCCGTCGACCGGGGCGGCTTCGGCTGCTCGGGCTCCGGCAGCGGCGGCGGCTGAGCGGGCCCGGGCAGATGGAACGCCGCACCATGGAGCCCCGCCCCGGCTGGCAGCAGACCGTCGAGGAACAGGGCCTGATCTACCCCCTCACCCGCTACCCCGACGACTCCCTGCGCCCCTACTGGGACGAAAGCGCGTACTACGTCTTCACCCTTCCGGAGATCGAGGCCCTGGAAGAGGTCGTCGAGGAACTCCACCGCATGTGCCTGGCGGCGGCCGCCCACATCGTCGCCGAGGACCGTTTCGCCGACCTGGGCATCACCGACCCCCGCGTGGTCCGGGCGGTCGCCGAGTCCTGGCACCGCCGTGCCGAACTCCCCTCCCTCTACGGCCGTTTCGACCTCCGCTACGACGGAACCGGCCCGGCCAAGCTCCTGGAGTACAACGCCGACACCCCCACCTCACTGGTCGAGGCCGCGTCCCCCCAGTGGTTCTGGATGGAGGAGCGCTTCCCCGGCGCCGACCAGTGGAACTCCCTCCACGAACGCCTGATCGACGCCTGGAAGAAGCAGGCCGCCCTCCTCCCGCCGGGCAGCCCCCTGTACTTCGCGTACTCCTCCGCCGACGAACTCGGCGAGGACATGATGACGGTCGCCTACCTCAAGGAGACGGCCGAGCAGGCGGGCCTGGAAACCGACTGGATCTCCATGGAGGAGATCGGCTGGGACCGCCTCTCCGGCCGCTTCGTCGACCAGCGCCTCCGCTTCATCCGCAGCGCCTTCAAGCTCTACCCCTGGGAGTGGCTCACCACCGACCGCTTCGCCGGCCACGTCCTGGACACCCTCGACAACGGCGGCGGCACGGGCTCCACGCTGTGGATCGAACCGGCCTGGAAGATGCTCCTCAGCAACAAGGCCCTGCTCGCGATCCTCTGGGAGCTCTACCCCGACCACCCGAACCTCCTCCCCGCGTACCTGGACGGCCCTCGCGACCTGTCCACCCCGGGCTGGGTGGCCAAGCCCCTCCTCGGCCGAGAGGGCGCGGGCGTCACGATCCACGACCCGGGCTCCGAACCCGCCCTCCGCGACGAACCCTGCGTCTACCAGCAGCTGGCGCCCCTTCCGGACTTCGACGGGAACCGCGTGGTCCTGGGCGCCTGGATGGTGGAGGACGAGTCGGCGGGCCTGGGCATCAGAGAGTCGTCAGGCTTGATCACAGACGAGTACGCCCGCTTCCTTCCCCACGTGATCCTTTAGCGACTTCAGGGGCGCGGGGCTGTGACATGTGCGGCTCCGCCGCGTGGGCGCGACCAGCCACAACGAAACCCGCACACATGGTCCGGTAGGCTGATCGCCGGGCCGTGACTGGCGCGCTGGGATGGACAAACCATCGGGGAGCGGTCCGAGCAGAGAGTGCCGTGCGCCTGGGCCGTACCGTGAACGCTGAACGCAACGTCCGGAGGTCCACACATGTCAGCCGAGCCCCTCTCCACCGCTTCCACCGCCTACCGCGCCGCGCTGGACGTCATCCGCGCCGTGGAACCCCGTGTGGCGGACGCCATCGGCCAGGAGGTCGCCGACCAGCGCGAGATGCTCAAGCTGATCGCCTCGGAGAACTACGCCTCCCCGGCCACCCTGCTGACGATGGGCAACTGGTTCAGCGACAAGTACGCCGAGGGCACCATCGGCCGCCGCTTCTACGCCGGCTGCCGCAACGTCGACACCGTCGAGTCCCTGGCCGCCGAGCACGCCAAGGAGCTCTTCGGCGCCCGCCACGCCTACGTCCAGCCGCACTCCGGCATCGACGCCAACCTCGTCGCCTTCTGGGCCGTCCTCGGCGCCCGCGTCGAGGTGCCCTTCCTGGAGAAGACCGGCGTCCGCCAGATCAACGACCTCACGGACGCCGACTGGTCCGAGCTGCGCCAGGCCTTCGGCAACCAGCGCATGCTGGGCATGTCCCTGGACGCCGGCGGCCACCTCACCCACGGCTTCCGCCCGAACATCTCCGGCAAGATGTTCGACCAGCGCTCCTACGGCACCGACCCGGCCACCGGCCTGATCGACTACGAGGCCCTGCGCGCCCAGGCCCGCGAGTTCAAGCCGCTGATCATCGTCGCGGGCTACTCGGCCTACCCCCGCCTGGTGAACTTCCGGATCATGCGCGAGATCGCCGACGAGGTCGGCGCCACGCTGATGGTCGACATGGCGCACTTCGCCGGCCTGGTCGCGGGCAAGGTCCTCACCGGCGACTTCGACCCGGTCCCGCACGCCCAGATCGTGACGACGACCACCCACAAGTCGCTGCGCGGCCCCCGCGGCGGCATGGTGCTGTGCGACGACTCCCTGAAGGACCAGGTCGACCGCGGCTGCCCGATGGTCCTCGGCGGCCCGCTCCCGCACGTGATGGCCGCCAAGGCCGTCGCCCTCGCGGAGGCCCGCCAGGAGTCCTTCCGTGACTACGCCCAGCGCATCGTCGACAACTCCCGCGCCCTCGCCGAGGGCCTGATGCGCCGCGGCGCGACGCTGGTGACGGGCGGCACGGACAACCACCTGAACCTGATCGACGTCGCCTCCTCCTACGGCCTCACCGGCCGCCAGGCCGAGGCCGCCCTGCTCGAGTCGGGCATCGTCACCAACCGCAACGCGATCCCCGCCGACCCGAACGGCGCCTGGTACACCTCCGGCATCCGCATCGGCACCCCGGCCCTGACCACCCGCGGTCTGGGCACGGCGGAGATGGACGAGGTCGCCGACCTCATCGACCGCGTCCTCACCTCCACGGAAGCGGGCACGACCAAGTCGGGCGCCCCCTCCAAGGCCCAGCACATCCTCGACGCGAAGATCGCCGACGAGATCTCCCACAGGGCGACGGACCTGGTAGCGGGCTTCCCCCTGTACCCGGAAATCGACCTCGGCTGAAGGCCCTGAGGGGCGCGGGGCCGCATTGATGTGCGGCTCCGCCGCGGGGCGCGACCAGCGACAACGGGCCCGCGGTTCCCCACCCGCCGAAACCACCCACACCCCTCTGAGACAATAAGAAACATGGCCTCTGACCGACCCCGCGTGCTCTCCGGTATCCAGCCCACCGCCGGCTCGTTCCACCTCGGCAACTACCTCGGCGCCGTCCGCCAGTGGGTAGCACTCCAGGAGACCCACGACGCGTTCTACATGGTCGTCGACCTGCACGCGATCACCATCCCGCAGGACCCGAAGGACCTGCGCGCGAACACGCGTCTGGCCGCGGCCCAGCTCCTCGCGGCCGGTCTCGACCCGGACCGCTGCACGCTCTTCGTCCAGAGCCACGTCCCCGAGCACGCCCAGCTCGCCTGGATCATGAACTGCCTCACCGGCTTCGGCGAGGCCGGCCGTATGACCCAGTTCAAGGACAAGTCCGCCAAGCAGGGCGCCGAGCGCGCCTCCGTCGGCCTGTTCACGTACCCGATCCTCCAGGTCGCGGACATCCTGCTCTACCAGGCCCACGAGGTCCCGGTCGGCGAGGACCAGCGCCAGCACATCGAGCTCACCCGCGACCTCGCCGAGCGCTTCAACGGCCGTTTCGGCCCGACCTTCACCGTGCCGAAGCCGTACATCCTCAAGGAGACGGCGAAGATCTACGACCTTCAGGACCCGACGATCAAGATGAGCAAGTCGGCGTCCACGCCGAAGGGCCTGATCAACCTCCTCGACGAGCCGAAGGCCACCGCGAAGAAGGTCAAGAGCGCGGTCACGGACACCGACACCGTCATCCGCTTCGACGCGGCCGAGAAGCCCGGCATCAGCAACCTCCTCGGCATCTACTCCACCCTCACCGGGGAGGGCATCGCCGAGCTGGAGGCGAAGTACGAGGGCAAGGGCTACGGCGCGCTCAAGACGGACCTCGCGGAGGTCATGGTCGATTTCGTGACGCCGTTCCGGGAGCGCACCCAGCAGTACCTGGACGACCCCGAGACGCTCGACTCGATCCTCGCCAAGGGCGCCGAGAAGGCACGCGCGGTCGCCGCGGAAACCCTTTCCCAGGCGTACGACAGGGTCGGTTTCCTGCCCGCCAAGCACTGAACCCGCCCCCGCGCACAGCCGTACCACCGGACAGCGCTGTACATCACTCCGGTTGCGCCTGCCCGTAACCCGGCCGTGGCCGTACAGTCGATAACCGGGTGGTCGTATCAGCGACCCGCCAACTGAACGACAGGAGACGACGTGGGGACCGTAACGATCGGTGTCTCGATCGCGGTCCCGGAGCCTCACGGCAGCGAGCTCCAGCAGCTGCGCGCGGGCTTCGGCGACGCCTCGGCTCACGGCATCCCCACGCACGTCACCCTGCTGCCGCCGACGGAGATCGACGAGGACGCCCTGCCGGCCGTCGAGGCGCATCTGACCGAGGTCGCCGCGGCCGGCCGGCCGTTCCCCATGCGGCTCTCCGGCACGGGTACGTTCCGGCCCGTGTCGCCGGTCGTGTTCGTCCAGGTCGTCTCGGGAGCGGAGGCCTGCACCGGGCTCCAGCAGCAGGTCCGCGACCCCGCCGGGCCGGTCCCGCGCGAACTGCAGTTCCCGTACCACCCGCACGTCACCGTGGCGCACGGCATCGACGAGGCGGCGATGGACCGCGCCTTCGAGGAGCTCGCCGGCTACGAGGCCGAGTGGCCCTGCACCGGCTTCGCCCTCTACGAACAGGGCGCCGACGGTGTCTGGCGCAAGCTCCGCGAGTTCCCCTTCGGCGGCCCGGTCGTACCGACCCAGGCCGGCTCAGCGGAACGCGACTCGGTCCCCACGCGCTGACGCGGAATCAGATCGGCAGCCGCCGGAACACCCCGCGCGGCAGGTGGCGCAGTGCCGCCATCACCACGCGCAGCGCGCCCGGTACCCACACCGTCTCCGAGCGGCGGCGCAGCCCCAGCTCCACGGCCGTCGCGACCGCCTCGGGCGTGGTCGCCAGGGGCGCCTCGGGCAGGCCGGCGGTCATCCGCGTACGGACGAAGCCGGGGCGTACGACCATGACGTGCACGCCCGTGCCGTGCAGCGCGTCGCCCAGCCCCTGCGCGAACGCGTCGAGGCCCGCCTTGCTGGAGCCGTAGATGAAGTTCGCGCGGCGGGCCCGCTCGCCCGCGACGGAGGACATGACGACCAGGGAGCCGTGCCCCTGGGCCTGGAGCGCGCGGGCGCAGACCAGGCTCGCCGAGACCGCGCCGGTGTAGTTGGTCTGCGCGACCCGCACCGCCGCCTCCGGCTCCCGCTCGTCACGGGCCTGGTCGCCGAGCAGGCCGAAGGCGAGCAGCACCATGTCGATGTCGCCCTCGGCGAAGACCTTGCCGAGCACGCCCTCGTGGGAGGTGGGGTCGAGCGCGTCGAAGGCGATGGTGTGCACGTCGGCCCCGAGCCCGCGCAGCCGCCCGGCGGCCTCCTCCAGGGCGGCCGAGGGGCGGCCCGCCAGCCAGACCGTGCGGGTGCGGCGGGCGATCAGCCGGCGGGCGGTCGCCAGCGCGATCTCCGACGTACCGCCGAGGACGAGCAGGGACTGGGGGAGACCGAAGGCGTCCTTCATGGAAGCTCCTAGGTACCTAGAGGTGGAGGCGGCGGGCCAGGTCGGACACGAACACCCCGTGCGGGTCCAGTTCGGCGCGCAGTGCGCGGAAGTCGTCGAGGCGCGGGTACATGGCCGCGAGCAGCTCCGGACGCAGCCGGGCGTCCTTCGCGAGGTAGACCCGCCCGCCCGCGGCGGCGACCTCCTCGTCGAGTTCGTCGAGGAACGCCCCGAGGCCGGGCAGCCCCGCCGGGATGTCCAGCGCCAGCGTCCAGCCCGGCACGGGGAACGACAGCCAGCCCGGGTCGGACTCCCCGAAGCGCTTGAGGACGGCCAGGAAGGACGGGCAGCGACGCTCCGAGATACGGCGGACGACGCGGCGCAGGGCGTCCTCCCGGCCGTGGCCGACGACGAACTGGTACTGCACGAAGCCGCCGCGGCCGTAGACCCGGTTCCAGTGGGGCACACCGTCCAGGGGATGGAAGAAGGCGGAGATCCGCTGGAGTTGGCCGACCCGCGCGCGGGGGGCCTTGCGGTACCAGAGCTCGTTGAACAGGCCCACCGTCGTCCGGCCGAGCAGGCCCTCGGGGAGGACGGCGGGGGCGGCCGGGAGCCGGGGGGTGCGGAAGGCGAGCGGGTCCGAGCGCATGCGGGCGGGCAGGGCGTCCAGGGGCGCGTGGTCGCCGCGGGTGAGGACCGCCCGGCCGGTGGCGGCACCGCGGGCCAGCAGGTCGATCCAGGCGACCGAGTAGCGGTAGCGGTGGTCGGTGGCCGCCAGCCGGGCCATCAGATCGTCGAGGTCCGCCGCCCGTTCGGTGTCGACCGACATCAGCGAGGTCTCGACCGGCTGGAGGCGGATCGTCGCGGTGAGGATCACGCCGGTCAGCCCCATGCCGCCCGCGGTGGCGTCGAACAGGGGCGTGCCGGGGATCACCGTGCGGATCTCGCCGTCGGCGGTGAGGAGTTCGAAGGACAGCACGTGCCGCGAGAACGAGCCCGAGACATGGTGGTTCTTGCCGTGGATGTCGGCGCCGATCGCCCCGCCGACGGTGACGTAGCGCGTGCCGGGGGTGACCGGCACGAACCAGCCGAGCGGCAGCAGCACCTGCATCAGCCGGTGCAGGGAGACGCCCGCGTCGCACAGCACGGTGCCGCCGGCGGCGTCGATCGCGTGGACGCGGTCCAGGCCCGTCATGTCGAGCACGGCCCCGCCCGCGTTCTGCGCCGCGTCCCCGTACGCCCGTCCCAGGCCCCGGGGGATCCCGCCCCGGGCCCCGCACTCCCGGACGGCCGCAGCGGCCTCCTCGTACGTCCTCGGGCGGATCAGCCGGCCCGCGGTGGGAGCGGTACGGCCCCAGCCGGTGACGGTGGTGAGGTCCAGGCCCATGGCGTCCGGGGCGGAATCGGTGTCGGCAGACATGTCCGTGACCGTATCGCCCTCTTGTGGGCGATTAGTTAGCAAACATGGCATCCCTCCCCGAAATGGGTGATTAATGGGATGTCGCTCAATATTGCCGGAGTTCAGGCCACATGGGCGTGAACAGTGAGTCCACATGGACGACCTCGACGACCTGCACGACATGGACCACCGGATCGTTTCGGCGCTCAGGGCGTGCGGTACCGACCCGCGCGTGGCGGGCGCCGCGCGTGCCCTGTCCTGGGCGGGGGAGCACGCGGCCCTGTGGCTGGCGGCGGGGCTCGCCGGAGCCGCCGTGGACGGCGGGCGGCGCGGGGCCTGGCTGCGCGGCACGGCGCTGACTGCCGGGGCGCATCTCGTCAGCATGGGCGTGAAACGGGTCGTGCGCCGACCGCGCCCCGCGCATGTCGAGCCCCTGGTGCGCACCGTCGGCCGGCACTCCTTCCCCAGCTCGCACGCCGCCTCCGCCGCGGCCGCCGCAGTAGCCTTCGGCGCCCTGGGAGCGCGCGCGGTCCCGCCCCTCGCCGCTGCCGTGTGCGTCTCGCGGCTGGTGGCCGGCGTCCACTACCCCTCGGACGTCGCGGCCGGCGCCGCCCTCGGCGCGCTCACGGCCCGGCTCGGCGCCCGCTGGGTGAAGGGGGGCGCCCGCCATGACTGAGGCGCCCGCCATGGCCGAGACGGCCGTCCTGCGGCAGCGCGCCGGGGAGAAGCGGCCCGCGCCACCCCGCAAGGGCAGTCTCCTGGCCGGTCTCCTCAGGACCGCGCGCCCCCGGCAGTGGATCAAGAACATCCTCGTGGTCGCCGCCCCCGCGGCCGCGGGCGAGCTCTTCTCCCGGCACGCCCTGGTGCAACTCGCCCTCGTCTTCGTCCTCTTCACCGCCTGCGCCGCCGCCGTCTACCTCGTCAACGACGCCCGCGACGCCGAAGCCGACCGTGCCCACCCCACCAAGCGGCACCGCCCGGTCGCCGCCGGGCAGGTCCCGGTGCCCGTCGCCTACGCCGTCGGCGGCGTCCTCGCCGTCCTCGGGCCCGCCGCCGCGGCCCGGCTGTGCTCCCCGGCCGTCGCCGCCCTGCTGGCCGCCTACCTCGGCATGCAACTGGCCTACTGCATCAGCCTCAAGCACGTCCTCGTCGTCGACCTCGCCGTCGTCACGACCGGCTTCCTGATGCGGGCGATGATCGGCGGACTCGCCCTCGGTATCCCGCTGTCACGCTGGTTCCTGATCACCACCGGCTTCGGCGCGCTGTTCATGGTGTCGGCCAAGCGCTACTCCGAAGCCGTGCAGATGGCCGGAAAAGCGGGTGCCACGCGCGCGTTGCTCACCGAGTACACCAGCGACTACCTCCGCTTCGTCTGGCAGCTCGCGGCCGGGGTCGCCGTCCTCGGCTACTGCCTGTGGGCCATGGAGGAGGGCGGCGTCCCGCACACCAGCGTGCTGCCCTGGCGGCAGCTCTCCATGGTCGCCTTCATCCTCGCCGTCCTCAGATACGCCGTCTTCGCCGACCGCGGCACGGCCGGCGAACCCGAGGACGTCGTCCTGCGCGACCGGGCGCTCGCCCTCATCGGCCTGGCGTGGATGGCGATGTACGGCCTGGCGGTGGCCAATTGGTGACCACGCGCGCGTGGCGGAACCGGCCGGCTCTCCCCTGGCGCCGTGAACTGGCCGGCTTCGCCGCCGTCGGTCTCCTTGCCTACGCCGTCGACCTGGCCCTGTTCACCTGCCTGCGCGGCCCCGCCGGACTCGACCCGCTCACCGCCAAGGCCCTGTCCTTCGTGGCCGCCTGCTCGGTGGCCTACGCGGGCAACGCCCTCGGCACCTACCGGACCGCGCGGGGCCGGGGCTGGCGGCCGTACGCCGTCTTCTGCGCGGTGAACCTCGCCGGTGCCGCCGTCCAACTGCTCTGCCTCGCCGTCAGCCACTACGGCCTCGGGTTCACCTCCCAGCGTGCGGACACGGTCTCCGGCGCGGTCGTCGGCATGGCCCTGGCCACGATTCTGCGGTTCTGGGGTACCCGTACATGGGTGTTCCGGGCGGAGGGCAGAAGCGGATCATGGACTGGCTGAAAAAGCTTCCGGTCGTCGGGCCATGGGTGACACGGCTGATGATCACGCACGCGTGGCGATCGTACGAGCGGCTGGACCGCGTGGCATGGACGCGGCTGGCCGCCGCGATGACCTTCACCAGCTTCGTCGCGCTGTTCCCGCTGCTGACCGTGGCCGCCGCGATCGCCGCCGCCACGCTCAGCAAGGGCCAGCAGGACAAGCTGCAGGACAAGATCGCCGAGCAGGTGCCCGGCATCTCCGATCAGCTCGACATCTCAGGGCTGGTGGACAACGCCGGCGCCATCGGCCTCATCGCGGGCGCGCTGCTGTTCTTCACCGGCATCAGCTGGGCGGGCTCCATGCGCGAGTGTCTGCGCGCGGTGTGGGAGCTGCCCGACGAGGAGGAGAACCCGGTCCTGCGCTACGCCAAGGACGCGGGTGTCCTGATCGGCCTCGGCGGCGCCATCCTCGTCACCCTCGCCGCCTCCGCGGTGGCCTCCGCGATGGTCGGCTGGATCATCCGGCAACTGGGCATCGACGAGGGCGGCTGGGGCGGGTTCCTGCTGCGGATCGCCGCGTTCCTGGTCGCCGTCCTCGCCGACTTCCTGCTCCTGCTCTACGTCCTGACGCTGCTGCCCGGCGTGGAGCCGACGCGCCACCGCCTGTTCGTGGCCGCGTTGACCGGAGCGGTCGGCTTCGAACTGCTGAAGCTGCTGCTCAGCGGCTACCTCCAGGGCGTGGCCGCGAAGAGCATGTACGGCGCGTTCGGCGTACCGGTCGCGCTGCTGCTGTGGATCAACTTCACCTCGAAGCTGGTGCTGTTCTGCGCCGCCTGGACGGCGACGCAGAGCAAGGAGAACGAACTCCCGGCCACCGGCCGCGGCCGCCCGGAGGGGTCTGGCGGGGCAGCGGATCCGGCGGTGGCGGGGGGCGGTTGACCGGGAGGCGCCGACCGCGCTGCGGTTGACCGGGTGGGCGCCCGGTCGGCCCCGGTTGTCGTGCGGTGATGCCCGAGTGCGGTGCCGGGTCCTGGGTGTCAGTTGTCGTCGCCCGAGCGGGCCCGGCGGCGTACCAGGTCCGGCAGGGGCCAGCGGCGGTTGACCAGGAAGGCGCCGCCCGCGAGCAGGAGCAGCACCCCGCCGGTGATGCCGAGCGCGGTTCCGATGCCGCTGGAGCCGTCCGCGGCCGAGGCGCTGGCCACCGGCTTCGAACCGGTGCCGGCCTTGCCACCGTCGCCGGAGCCGCCGGCCTCGCCGGAGGGGTTCGCACCGGGCCGGTCACCGCCCTGCGCGGCGCTCTTCGGCGGCACCAGCTCACCCACCGGCTGCACCTTCCCGGCCGCCTTGAACCCCCAGTCGAACAGCCGGGCGGTCTCCTTGTAGACCTCGTTGTGCTCGTCCTTCTCCGGGTTCATCACCGTGACCAGCAGCACCTTGCCGTTCCGCTCGGCGACGCCGGTGAACGTGGCGCCCGCGTTGGTGGTGTTGCCGTTCTTCACGCCCGCGATGCCCTGATAGACGGGCACGTCCGAGTCGCCGCTCAGCAGCCGGTTGGTGTTCTGGATCTCGAAGGGCTTCCGGACCGACTTGCCCTTCTTGTTCTTCTCCGTCGCGCCGGGGAACTTCGCGCTGACCGTCGAGCTGTACTCCCGGAAGTCCTTCTTCTGCAGTCCCGAGCGGGCGATCAGCGTCAGGTCGTACGCCGACGAGACCTGCCCCTCGGCGTCGTAGCCGTCCGGGGTGACCACGTGCGTGTCGAGGGCCTGCAGCTCCTCGGCGTGGGCGTTCATCTCCTTGACGGTGTTCTCGACGCCCTTGTTCATCGCGGACAGCACGTGCACGGCGTCGTTGCCGGAGCGCAGGAACACGCCGAGCCACAGGTCGTGGACGGTGTACGTCTCCTCCTCCTTTATCCCGACCATGCTGGACCCCGCGCCGATGCCCGCCAGGTCGGAGGGCACGACCTTGTGCTTGGCCGTGCTCGGGAACTTCGGCAGCAGCGTGTCCGCGAACAGCATCTTCAGCGTGCTCGCCGGGGGCAGCCGCCAGTGCGCGTTGTGCGAGGCGAGCACGTCACCGGTCTCGGCGTCGGAGACGATCCAGGAGCGGGCGCTCACGTCCTTCGGCAGCACCGGCACACCGCTCGCCAGGTTCACCTGCGTGCCCGGCCGCCCGAGCCGGGCGCCGCCCAGAGACGACATCGTTGCCGGGGGAGTGGCCGAGGGGCTCGCCGACGGGCTGCCCGACGGGCTGTCCGAGGGCTTCGGGGCCGCGACGGCGGCGGGTGCGGCCAGGGCGAGGGACGACAGGACGGCGGTGGTGACCAGCAGGGATCGCCTGGCGGTCTTCTTCGGTGCGGGCACGGTCGGAAACGTACATGCCGTGCGCAGGGAAGTCCCGCTTCCGCCCCTACCCCGGGAACGGAACAGGACACGCTCTGGCGATACTGGACTCATGAAGCTCAGCCGCCCCGTCTCCTGGTTCCTGCTCGCCTTCGGGGTGTGGAGCTGGGTCATCTGGATCACTTTCGTCAAAAACCTTGTCAAGGACAGCAGTGGGCTCGCCTTCGACGAGGGTCATCCCACGGCGTACTTCTGGGTGCACCTGCTGCTCGCCGTCGTTTCCTTCGTATTGGGGACGACCATCGGGGCCATCGGGTTGCGTGGTCTGCGCGCACTGCGCCGGACGTCATAACGGCAATCGGGAGACACGACACCGTGGCCATCGTCTTCGTACTCGTTGCACTGCTGGTCCTGGCCGTCATCGTGACGGCCAACTGGTACGTGTGGCGCCGCCTGTTCCGCGACACGACTCGCGGCCCGGGCCTCACCCGCCGCGCGGGCGCGGTCCTGATCGCCGGGGGCTGGACCCTGGCGATCGCGGCCCTGGTCGCCGAACGCTCCGGCGCCCCCTTCTGGCTCCAGCAGACCCTCGCCTGGCCGGGCTTCCTGTGGCTGGCCCTGTCGATATACCTGCTGCTTGCGGTGGTGGCGGGCGAGGTCGTACGCCCCCTGCTGCGGCGGTTCCTGGAACGCCGGGACAGAGCGAGAGCCGAAACCGGGACGGGGCCGACGGCGCCGACCGCGGACCGGCCGCCCACCCCGGGCGCACCTGGCGGAGCCCCTGCTTCCGCGCCGGCTGCCGCCTCGCGGAGGGGCAGTGCAGCGGCCGATGCCGGGACG
>NZ_JBHUQX010000085.1:0-25330 GCF_042674225.1 Streptomyces sp. NPDC056948 | reverse complement strand
GAGGTGAAAGTCGAGGGCGTCCGGGCTCGCGCTGGCGATGCACCACCAGACGGCCTGCCCCAAGACCAGTTTGGGATGGGTTCCGGTCCGGTGGTCCGGGCAGATCTGCTCCTGAACGACTCCGGCCCCCGGCGACGCTATGTCACCGGGGGCCGGATGGTGGTAGCGGGGACAGGATTTGAACCTGCGACCTCTGGGTTATGAGCCCAGCGAGCTACCGAGCTGCTCCACCCCGCGTTGGTGCTTCCAGAGTACGGGACGCCAGCGATGCGCGGTGGTTTCTGGCGTTCCAGGCGGGCGAGCCGCGGAGACCACCTACACGCCGCGTTACCGATAGCCGCAACCATGCCCCTGCGCCGTCCAAGCTCGAGCCCGACGACTCTGCCGTATGAAGGTGCGCCGCTCGGGGAAGAAACATGCGATCCTTCGAAGGCCACTTTTGGGGGAGTAAGGGGGCGGTCGTGAGTGGGATGCGCGATGCGCAGCGCACACGGCAGGCGAGGCAAAGGTTAGCCCGGGGGCGGTCGGCTCCTATTCAGGTGCGAGCCCGCGTGAACACGACGAGCGGCGGGCCGTGGTGGCGTCAGATTCCGTGGATCGCTATCGGTACAGTACTTACTGTGGTGGCCGGTATTGGGACTCTCGGTTTCACGGGCGTCGCAACCTACTACGACGCGCGAGTAGCAGCGGACGCGCTCGACCAATCCAGGGAAGACGCTGCCGACAAGGAGCGCAGTCAGGCAGTTCTTGTCTCTGCCTGGGTCGAGGGCTCAAGCCTCAGCCCCATGTCACTACACGTGATCAATCGGTCGCCCGACCCCGTGAGCTTCGTTTCAATCAGAGTGTCGATTTCATTCCGTAGTAAGGGTGTCAGATATGATGGTCTTTCTTGGTCAGAGACCAGCCTGCCCCCCTGCACGGAACGCGTGTATCACGGACGTCAACTGGCAACACCACAAGCAGGAGAGGTGGGGCCGGCGCTGCAATTGGGCAGCATATTGTTCGTGGACCGCTATGGGGACGGATGGGAGCGGACTTGGGATAGCTTGCGCCGGTTGCCGGAACCATTCCGAGGATTCGACAATAGTCAATTTGAGACTTACGACCGCAGGTCTTTGACCGAGACGCCTCGCTATGAGGAGAAGCCGGTCGCGCGATGCGCAGACCTCGGCAGCTGACACCGCTACATACGTGCATCAGCGCCCGAGGCTAGGGTCCGTCCCAAAGATCATCTGAGTGGTAGATCATGGTGTCGTGGTACGCCGTCATGAACTCACCGACCAGGAGTGGGAGTTACTCGCTCCAGTGATACCCCGGGCCGCAACGGGGCGGCCGCGCGTGGAGGATCGGCAGGTCATCAACGGGATGGTTTACAAGATCCGCACCGGGATCTCCTGGCGTGACCTGCCGGAACGCTACGGGCCGTGGAAGACCGTGTACACCCGCTTCCGCCGCTACGCGCTCGACGGGGTCTTCACTCGGGCTCTGCAGCAGATCCAGGCCCGTGCGGACGCGGCCGGCGACATCGACTGGCTCGTCCAGATCGACTCCACAATCGTCCGCGCCCACCAGCACGCCGCCGCCACCGGCCGAAAAGGGGGCGCCAGCGGCAGGACGAACCGGACGATCACGCCCTCGGCCGATCCCGAGGCGGACTGACCACCAAAATCCACCTCGCCTGCGACGGCAAGGGCCGCCCACTTGCGATCCTGCTCACGCCCGGCCAACGCCACGACAGTGTCTGTGCACGCTCGCTGCTGGAACGTATCCGTGCTCCCCGCACCGGCCCGGGCCGGCCGCGGTGCAGGCCCGACCAGGTCATCGCAGACAAGGCTTACAGCTCCCGAGGCTTCCGTGCCTACCTGCGAAAACGCGGCATTGCGCACACCATCCCCGAGAAGAACGACCAGCGACGGCACCGGCTGAGGCGTGGTGGCCATGGCGGCCGACCGCCAGGGTTCGACCGGGAAACCTACCGGCGGCGCAACATGATCGAGCGCTGCTTCAACCGGCTCAAGGGCTTCCGCGGCATTGCCACCAGATACGAAAAGACCGCCACGTCCTACGAAGCGGCGGTCACCCTCGCATCATTCCTGCTCTGGGCAAGATCCGTTTGAAGACGGACCCTAGCCTCCGCTTTCATGAAGCGGGCTGTCCGACAGGCGGTCAGGCGATCAGAAAGTGCCTCTGACCAGCAAGAATGAGGATTGTCTAGGTGGGCCGGCCAGGTGCCGCTTGTGTCCGTTGATTGACGTGCAATCAGCACCAGTCAGAGACGACCGTGCTCCGGAGCGTCTCGCACTGGTCACACAGCACCAGATGGATCCGCCTGTCCTCACGCAGTGAGCCACCGGCACCGCATCGCTCACAGACTCCCTTGCTGCGGTCAGCGAAGACATCAGTCACAGCGTCGAGGCGCGCGTCCTCTGCATCCGTCCAGCCGCCGCCAGGCTTCCACGGCCGCGGAAACGCCTGGAAGGCCAAAGCCCCCCACTTCTGCTTCACCGCTAGGAGCTCATACTCCGGGAACGTCGCGACAACCCTCTGATGGCACTCAAGCACCAACTGCCGCCAGCCAGGCCCCACATCGAAGTCGTACGAAGGGTCTCGCAAGTGTCGCCTGACCGGCTCCAGCATGTCGCCTGACGCCGGATGAGTCCCAGTCATTTCGCCTCCTCGCACAGCAACGGCCCCGCTCCTATGGTCCATGAAGTACGCGACATGATCCACATGAGAAGCCCTAGTCGCAGCGTAGCCAGCAAGTGGAGGAAACCGCCCGGACGTTGCGCTGTGTGCCTCTAGTATGACGGTCTGCGCTGGCGTCTCACGCGCCCCTTGTGCATGCGTACTACCCGCACGTCATACCCCCTTCTGGCCGGAGGGGGAGATTCGGAGCAGTTCGACCGTGTACCTCACCCGCTTCTCCGCGTGCGGTTTCCGCTCTTTGGCGCGTGTGGAGGACATCCCCGTCAGTAGTCCGACCATCCTGGCCGGCCACAACGACGGCGGGAAGAGCGCTGTACTGACGGCCCTGGCCTTTCTGCTGGGGAGTCACCGGCTGACGGACGAGGACCGCACCTACGAACAGGCCGAAGGTGCCGTGGGTGGCCGCTGCGCTCAGACGTGGGTCGAGGGCGTCTTCACTCTGGACGCAGGCGAGCAGGCTGCCGTTGCGCTGCCCGCCATGGTGCGGATCCGTCGCATTGCCGAGGGAGGGCAGGCCGCCAGGTGGGAGTACTTCGGCTCCCGGCCTGCCGACAGCCGGCTGCATGACCTGGGGCGGCTGCTGAAGGGTGAACTCAACGAACTGGTCACCGAGTTCGATCTGGCGCCGGCTGGACCCCTGAAGGACGATCTGCTGCAGGCCCTCGCAGCTCACGCAGCGTCGGCGCCACAGGTGGAACAGTGGCAGCCGCTTCCGAAGGAACTCCAGCAGCGTCTGCCGCGGCTGCTGTCGTTCGGAGGCAGGGATGAGAGCCCCGACGACGCGGTGCGCACGGCGCTGAGCAGCTGTTATGAGACTTTCCTGGAGGACGAGACACTGCAGGGGCGGGTTCGGGAGATCGAAGTGGAGATCACCCAGCGCCTGGAGAAGGAAGCCGACTCTCTGTGCCAGCACATCCGCCAGCACTGCGGTGAATTCGTCGGCGTGCAGGTCAAGCCGGAGGTGTCCTTCAGAGGCGGCTTCAAGCGTGCCCCTCTGGAGGTCTCCAAGGCCGACGGAGAACCGGTCGATCTGACCCGCTCGGGGCAGGGAAGCAACCGCAGGATCGCACTCGCCGTGTGGGAGTGGACCAGCAACCTGCTGGAGAACAGCGAACTCGCCGCCCTGGACGGCGAAGACGAGCAGGAGCCGACGCAGACCATCGTGGTCTACGACGAGCCCGACACCCACCTCGACTACCGCCATCAGCGCACCGTGATGGACATCATCCGCAAGCAGTGCGCGCTGCCTCACGTGAGTGTCGTCGTAGCCACCCACTCGATGAACCTCATCGACGGCGTCGACATCGCCGACGTGGTCCACCTCCGGCTCAGCGACAGCGGCCGCACCCTCGTCGAGCGCCTGGCCGACGATTCCCACGAGGGCATCGACTTCCACCTCGGGCAGATCGCCGCCGCCGTGGGCCTGCGCAACTCCGTCCTGCTCCACGAGCGCTGCTTCCTTGCTGTGGAAGGCCCTACCGAACAGCAGTGCCTGCCCCTGCTGTTCCGTCTCTCCCAGGGCTTCTCCCTCCAGGCAGCAGGCATCGCCTTATGGGCCTGCGGCAACAACGAGGGCGCTCTGATCCTGGCCGGATACCTCGTCAAGAACCACCGCACCGTGATGCTGATGGTCGATGCCGACAGCCGCACCAACAAGCACTTCAAGGCGGAAAAGCTCATCAGGGCGGGCCTCGACCTTGCCACCCAGGTCACCTATGTGGGGGAGGCTGAAGGCTTCAACGAGCTCGAAGAGCTCTTCACCGACACCCAGTGGGCCACCGCCGCCAACACCCACTGGCCGCGCCCCGCAGGCGAGTCATGGACCGAAGAGCACTTCACCGCGTACCGCGGCGGCAAGTTCAGCGCCCGCGTTCTCACCATGATCAAAGAAGAGGCGGAGCAGACAAGCCCCGACGGCAAGGACGACATGCTCTATGCACTGGTGTCCACCCTCACCGATGCCGCAGACGTCCCGGCCCAGCTGAGGAAAGCCTTCAGCGACATCCAGGACCTGGCTTCCTGACGGCCTCGCGGGCACGTCGCTGAAGCATGCGCTGCTTGCGCTGCTCCAGCGACGGTGCAGTCCAGGAATGCCAGCCCACCTCCGGCACATGCTGCCGGCCGTGCCCTCGCGCTTCAATCCCGCACCAGCGGCACCCACTCGGAGCCGCGGCGGGTTCAGCGCCGGTAGAACGCGATAACGACATCACATCCTCCTTCCCCCACCGCTTATCTTGCCCCCTGCCACTGACAATCGCCCGGTGGCGACGCCCCCCGGGCGGCAGCGCGGCGACGGCAGGAAGGAAACCCATTCCTCATCTGTCGGCATAATCCCTCAGAGGCATCGTTTATCAGGAAAACCGCCCGCAACTCTCCCCGCAGTGGCACCACCACCGTGCCCACCGAACTCGGTCCCCTCGCCCGGCCCGATGCCGTGCTGTGCCGCACCAACATCGGCGCCATGGCCCAGTTCATGAAACTGCTGGACACCGGACACCGGGTTGCCCTGGTCAGGGGAGGGGACAGCCTGCGCGCACTGGCCCTGGCTGCCCGCGACCTCAAGGAAGGCCGTCGCACCGCCCACCCCGAGCTCGCCCTGTTCCCCTCCTGAGGGGCTCTGCAGGACTACGCCGTCCATGATCAGGCCGGACGTGATCTGCAGCCGCTGGTTGCCCTCGTCGACACCCACGGCACCGACGCCATCCTGTCCGCCGTAGCTCAACTCGTCCCCGAGCAGCAGGCCGAAGTCACCGTCTCGACCGCCCACAAGGCCCAGGGCCGCGAATGGGCGCAGGTGAGAATCGCCGATGACTTCACCCCGCCCAAGGACAGCGACCAGCTGGACGACACAGGTCGCGCTGTTCCCGGCCCGATCGACGACGGCGAAGCCCGCCTCGCTTACGTCGCCGTCACCCGCACCCGCCACCGCCTCGACATCGGAGGCCTGTCCTGGATTGAGGACCACCTTGCCGCCACTCTGCCACTGTCACCGCGGGCAGGGAGCGAGCACACATAGACCTCGGCTCACGAGCACCTGTGGCAGCCTGCCGGTCGGTCAACCTCGGCCCGGAGTCGTCGTGCCGGAGGCACTGCTCCGGGCAGATCGCGCCCACGCACCGGGATCGGCGGCCGCCGTCCAGCGGGATACCGCGGTGCTGCCCGATGGGCCCTTCGCCATCGGTGGCGCCGCGGCGTGTAGTCCAGCCGTAGGCGGGCGACCTGTGGTGTGGACGCGCTGGTACTCAGGTCACAGCGACCGCAGCCACGCGCTCGTGAAGATCGAGAACTCCTTGCCAGATCATCTGTGCCGAGACCTCTTCATCGAGCAGGACCGTCTCCGTCCAACCGTCGTACGGTTTGCCGCCGTCGAGTACCGGGCGCCACCCCTGGGCCCGCCATTCGGCCAGGACCTGCTTCTCCAGCAGCTCGGCATCGCGTCCCAGCGGGAAGGCGAGCATGGCGTGCCGCTGCCAGCCGCGCCCTTCGTGTCTTTCGATGCGTCTGGTGTTCAGGTTGCAGATACCGATCTTCGCCGCCTGGAGGCGTTGGTGCGTCACGAGGTAGAGCAGCCCCGGGTTGCCGCGCTGGAAGCCGAAGTCGGCACACTCGGAGCACCCGGTGCCCCGGCTGTTCACACTGCCGAGCGTGGGATGGACGATGCTCTGGCAATTCATGCAACGGCACTTCCACCGCTCCCGCACACCAGGGTAGGGCTCCAGGGGCACCAACCGCGCCTGGCTGACCATGACGTCGCGTGCGGCCAGCGGATCGATGACGACTCCGGCACACCACTTGCAGGCCTGCGCACCGCGCCGTAGCCATCCCAGCCGCGGATAGATGATCCGGTCGGCCGGCCCGGGGCAATTAGCAGCCCTGCACCGGCATCTCCACCGCTTGTTGACGCCCGGATACGCCTCCAGGGGATCTGCCCCGGCCGTCCGTATCTCGCTGACAGCCTGCTGATCGGGAACCCTGAGCCTTCCACTGCAGTGCTTGCACCCGCCCTGCCCGCCGTGCACCACATTCGCGTAAGTGGGCGTGATGTCGCCCGCCCCACACCTCAGACAGACGCACGGCCAGGGTGACCACGCGCTCTTGTATCCCTCCTTCGGCTCGACCCCACCCACGATCATCCCTTGGGCGGCACGCTCAGGGCGGATGGCAATGCGTGCACAGTATTTGCAGGCGGATGTTCTGCTGGCACGGGCATCCGAGAGACGGGGCCGGATGTCGGCCGGATCGCCCATCCACAAGCCGGGGCACAGGGCGTTGAGACACCGACAGCGCCATGGCACGTCAACCCCGGGAAACGACTCGAGCGGTTCGACCCCGACGGCACGCATCACCTGCACGGCGTCGACATGCGGCGTGCGCCGCGTCTCGGCCGCTTTCCGCCGCGCGCACGGGTTGCAGCCGCCGCGGCCGGGCTGCATGACGTTGCGATACGTCGGGGTGACGTACGAACCGCAGTCCGTGCAGACGCTGAGCCATCTCTTGTCCGACCCAGGCCAGACCGAGATGGGCCACACACCCTTGCTGATCATTTTGGCCTTGGCCTCAGCCGGATCGAGATAACGGGGCACTGCACGCTCCTGACTTGAGCGCGCTGTGGATCAACCTTCGCTGTGTGAAGGACGCTTACTCAACAGGGTGCTACACGCGCGCAGGATAGACCCGCAGGCAGACGATAGACCAGATATCGATCGGCTCCGCCTCTGGGGAAGGGACGGGAGTACGCAGCCACCCACCGTCGGGTGGTTCGAACGGTGAGGGAGTAGGAGAAGCTCCGGGAGCCGCCGGAGGAGTGAGGCCAGCCCGGCATTGCGCGCCAGCCGGACTAGAGTCTGGCCAATGGATCAGGGGCTGGCGGCACTCATGGGCGCGGCGATCGGGGTAGTCGGCACGACTGGTGCTTCTGCACTGGCAGGTTGGGCGGGCCGACGACAGGTACAGGCCCAGCAGGCCGGTGAGCACGCTCGTTGGCGCAGGCAGGGCCAGCGGGAGACGTATGCGTCCTTCCTCACCGCTGTCGAGAGGGTGAGGGAGCACAGCCACCAGTCCGAGGCGAGAGAACTTGAGGAGACGAGTCGTCTCTCAGACGAACTGAATGAGCGGGTGGAGGCGGTGATGCGCACTCTGTCGATGGTGATCGTGGAGGGCCCCGACGAAGTGGTTGCGGTAGCCGAGGAACTACGAGACACATCGTGCGAGGTTGCTAGTGGGCTGATGACGATTCTCGAGGCGCGGCGGAGTGGTGCCGACCTGTCCGGGCCGCGTCGTGACCTCGCGGAACAACAGAACTGGCTGGACGAATTGATCACTGCCTACGCCAAGGCCGTCCGCTCGGTCCTCGACCAGGGCCCCGGTTCGTAGCAGTAGGTGCGGTCAGCCGTACACGGCGGCCCCTTCATGAGCCGGGCGGCGTGCGGTTAGCTCTGCCACCCAGCAGTGCTGCCCGACAGCAGCCTTGACCTGCCCCAACGCAGCGAGACCTCGGTGGTGTTCGGGCACGCATGCCGCTGCACGAAGCGGTCGGGTGCCTGCCTGCAGGTGGCATCGTCTGCCCGGCGTCATCCATGCCTGGGCGCCCTCTCGTGCAAGTCGGTCCTCAGGAGGGGCAGTTGGGATTCCTCGTGGATGGCTGTGTCGTGTTCTTGCATCGTGAGGCTGAGCTGGGGGTCCCAGGGCGTGGCGGTTACGGTGCCTTGGAGGGGCAGGCGGGCAGGGGCGCTCTGCCGTGCAGCGGCGGTGCGGTAGTCGTGTGCGCTCATGCGCCAGGGCCGGACTCCGGCGGCGAAGACGCGGGCGGCGATGGCGATGCCGGGCCAGTCGAAGTCGCCATGGTAGAGAAGGTCGGCGTCGTCGGCCACGAGGCGCCGCAGCAGTTCCCAGCCGGCGGATGAGGGGTTTCCCGAGGTGCACACGAGAGGGGCCTGCACCTGACGCTGGGCCGCCGCCTGCAGGATCTGTGGATTCTCGCAGGCGTAGATACGCTGCCCGGCCTCGGCCAAACGGCATGGGGCGACGCCGGGGTGGCGTAGTTCCTGGAGGGTCAGATGCGTGACCAGCCCGAGGGCGGCGCGTTGGCGCATCGTGGCCGACCAGGCGTCGTCACCGGGCGGGGCAGGGGCATAGACGAGCACGGTGCCGGACACCAGGTCGGCGGCGACGCCGGCGTTCTCCCACAACGCCCGCCGCTCGGAGGGGGTTTCGGGCGGCGCCTGGCCGCGGGCAGCGGCCAGGGCCCGCGCGGTGAGGGCTCCGGCCAGCGTCCCCTCGTCCAGCCCGTGGGCGTCACCGGTGGTCCGGGCGGCAAGCTCTGCCAGCTGCCATGGGGGAGAGCCGTCGGCAGCCGACTGCTTGGTGTCCGGCGCGGAGCCGGGCAGGAGTGCCAGGGCTGCCATGGCATGCTGCAGCGCCCAGACTGCGGCGTCGGAGCCCGCGCGGGTGAGCAGGCTCCCGGAGCGGATGCCGGTGATCCAGCCGGGCACCCAGGGCGCGGACGCGAGGCCGGCGTCGGAAAGGGCGGCATCCAAGTGTTGCCAAACCTGCTCCCAGGTTGCCTGGCGGGAGGCACGTGCGGCTGCCTGGTCGGTCAGCGGCGTACCCGTCAGGTAGGCGATGGCGGCGACGAGGCCCGTCTGCGCGGCGGAGGCCCGCAGCGCGGTGTCGAGAGTGTCCAGCCGTACGCGGGTGCGGCCCGGTGGGATGACGGTACCCAGCAGGCCGCCGAGTTGGCGGGCTCCGTCTTCGTCGAGGGCCACCTGCACGCTTCCGGACGGCGTGAGGCGGTCACAGCGGGAGCAGAGCGGAATGGGCGAGGTAGGAGCGGATGGGTTCGGGCATCTGTCGCGGGGCGGTGCTCATGGTGCGAGCCTCAGGTGCCGGGTGTGGCCGTCCCAGTGGACGTGGGTGGTGATGGCGGCGGTTCCTTCGGCGCGGCGTACTTCGTAGGCGTCCAGGGCGTGGCCGGTCATGACGAAGTCGAGGTCGAGGGTGACCAGCAGGCCCATCAGTTCGCCGATGGTGCGGTTGTCGACTTTGGCGAAGGCGTCGTCCAGGAGGATCAGCCGCAGGGCGCGCTGGGGCCCTCCCTGGAGAGCGTCCAGGAGAAGGTAGAGGCGATTCATGGCCTGGCCACCGACGACACGGTCGCCTCGGTGGTGATCACCGACTTCCCGCGCCGTCCGGCGGTCGCCTCGAAGGCCATGGCCGATGGTTATCCGGATTGCAGCCTCGCGGCATGAACTGGTCAGGCGACGATGACGAGTTGGGTGCGGGGCGCGGCGAAGGAACCTGCAGACGTAGGCCTTGGCCCGGGTGGGCTGGACGCGGGCGAGGACATCGGCAGAGCGGCTGCCGGGCGCAGGGCCGCCAGCTTGGGGACCGGTGGTTCCGATGATCGAGAGCCGCATACCGAGGGCTGCGAGCGGGTTCTGAGGATCCATCACTCGCGTTGTCGCGGACGGTGAACCAGGATGACCTTTCTGTCGCTGGATCCCCTTAAAGGGGTCTGTTTATCGGGAAAACCTCCTGAAGCGACTGTCGCTGTGGTTACGTTCTGTGTTCATGAGGATCCTGCACACCTCGGACTGGCACCTCGGCCGCCAGCTACACCGACATCCCCTGCTGGCCGAGCAGCGCGCCTTCCTGGAGCACCTGTTGGAGACGGTGCAGCGAGAAGAGGTTGAGGCCGTCGCCGTCGCTGGCGACGTCTTCGACCGCGCCATCCCGCCGTTGGACGCGATCGACCTGTTCAAATGGGTCCTCGAAGAACTCGCCGCCCTTCGGGTCCCGCTCGTCATGATCAGCGGAAACCATGACTCACCGCGCCGGCTGGGGGTCAACGCCCGTCTGATCGAGCACGCCGGCATCCATCTGCGGACCGGCGTGGAGGACTGTGCCCGTCCGGTCATCCTGCAGGACCAGCACGGGCCGGTGGCCTTCTACGGCCTTCCCTACCTCGAACCCGGGCTGGTACACGCCCACTTCGGCGCAGAACGTGCCAGTCATCATGCGGTACTCAGTGCGGCCATGGACCAGGTCCGGGCAGACCTGGCAGCCCGGCCTTCCGGTACCCGTTCGGTGGTCCTCGCCCACGCGTTCGTCACCGGAGCCGACACCAGCGACAGCGAGCGCGACATCACCGCAGGCGGCGTTCCCTCCGTGGCCGCCTCAGTCTTCACCGGGGCGGACTACGTGGCGCTGGGGCACCTGCACCGCTGCCAGCAGATCAGCGAACGCATCCGCTACAGCGGATCCCCGCTGGCCTACTCCTTTTCTGAGGCCGAGCACCCCAAGGCCATGTGGCTGGTCGACCTGGGCGCCGACGCCGCCCTCACGGCACGCAAAGTCCTCTGCCCCGTCCCGCGCCGCCTGCGCCAGATGACCGGCGCCCTGCAGGAGCTGCTGACCAGCCCCGAGTACACCGAGTACGAGACGTGCTGGCTGCACATCACGCTCACCGACCCGGACCGGCCGCACATGGCCATGGAGCGCCTGCGCCAGCGCTTCCGCCACGCTTTGAAGCTGAGCTTCTCCCAGGAGCGCCACACCGGAGGCGAGTCCTACCGCTCCCGTGTCCAGGGCCGCACCGACCACGAGATCGGCCTGGGCTTCCTCCACCACGTCACCGGTGTCCCGGCCACCACCGCGGAGCAGGACCTGCTGCACGAGGGACTGGAAAGCGTCCGCACCCAAGCCGCCGCGCGAGAGGCCAGCTGATGTATCTCCACCATTTGACCGTCCAGGCATTCGGCCCGTTCGCCCGCACCGAAGACGTCGACTTCGATGCCCTGACCAGCGCGGGCCTGTTCCTCCTGCGCGGCGACACCGGCGCGGGAAAGACCAGCATCCTGGACGCGGTCTGCTTCGCCCTCTACGGCACCGTGCCCGGCATCCGCCCCACCCACCGCCTGCGCAGCGACCACGCCCCCGACGACACGCGCACCCGGGTCGTTCTCGAGTTCACCGCAGCCGGCCGCCGCCTGAGGATCACACGGGCGCCCAAGCAGACCTATCCGAGCTCGCGCGCCAAAAGCGGCACCGCCACCGCCGAAGCCACCGTGCAGCTGCACGAACGGACCGCCACCGCGGGCGACTCCGCCGCCTGGGAACCGGTCTGTGCCAACCACCAAGACGCCTCCCGGGAGATCGAGGCGGCGCTGGGACTGTCCAAGGAACAGTTCTGCCAGGTCGTCCTCCTGCCGCAGGGAGATTTCGCTAAATTTCTGCGGGCCGACGCCAAAGACCGCGCCTTGCTGCTGCGCAGGCTTTTTGACACCGGACGCTTCCAAGAGCTGCAGAACTGGCTCACCGCGCGCAGCAAGACCGCGAAAAAGGACCTCGACGAGGTCGCTACCGCCGTACAGCAGCTCAGCGAACGCATCGACCAGGAAGCTGGCCCTTCCCTCCAGGAGGCCGACACTGCCTCGGGCCGGCCGGTCCGCCCCGATACCGAAGATCCCGTCGACGCCCTCACCTGGGCCCAGGGCCTGCTCGCTTGCGCCCACGATGCCCAAACCGCCGCTCTGACAGACGAGGAGCGCAGCGACGAAGCCCACCAAAGGGCCAAGCAGGACCATCAGCGCGCCGTTGCCCTCGACACCCACCAGCGCCAGCACAGCCAAGCCCTCGCCAAGCGCGCCGCCCTGGACCAGAGGGCCGCCGGCCACCCACAACTGCGCGAGCAGCTAGAGAAGGGCCAACGCGCCGAATCACTGCGCCCCTTGCTGGACGGCCTTGAGCGCAGCGCTCTTGCACTCCGCAAGGCCCAAACCGCACAGGACACCGCCCGCACGCTGCTGCAAGCCGCGCACACCCACGCCGAGATCCCTCAGCTGCAGCTGGTCCTCGAACAGCACCATGCCGAGCGGGGCCGCCTTCAAGGTCTTCTGCCGGACGAGGAGCGCCACACTCAACTCGGCGCGCAGATGGGCGAGCTGAGGGAGAAGGAAGAGCAGGCGCAAGCCGACCACGACGAGGCCGCGCAGTGGGTGGAGGCATGGCCCGCCCTGCAGGCCGAGCACACCGGCCGCGTGGAGGGCATGGCCAAGGCAGCCGACCAAATCCCACAGCTCGAGCGAGACATCCAGTCCCTGGACACGCAGCTTGCAGCGGCCCGCACGCGCGACAGCCTCGCCGCCCGGCTGGCCACAGCCGAGGAGACCGAGACCAAACGCGAAGCGGAGGCCCTGAACACCAAGAAGGACTGGCTCGACCTGCGCGAACGCCGCCTGGACGGCATGGCCGGTGAACTGGCTGCCGAACTCACCGACGGAGCCGCATGCTCGGTGTGCGGCTCAGCCGTCCACCCAGCCCCGGCACAGCGGCGGCCCGACCAGCCCACGCGTGAAGACGAGGAGAAGGCCCGCACCGTCCACGAACAGGCCGAGGCCGCGCACAGCCGGGCCAGCCGTGCCCGCAGCGACCTCGCCGAGCAATATGCGCAGGCGCTCGGAACGGCCGGACCGACTCCGCCCGACCAGCTTGAGCTGCAACTTCAGGCCGTTCGCACAGCCCACCAGACCGCCTGCGACGAGGCCGGCAAACTGCCCTCCGCCCAGGAAGAACTGGCCCGGCTCCAGCACGAGTGCGACACCCGCACCCAGCAGAGCCAGGAAGCCAAGGACCGCCTGACCGAATGCCAGACACGCCACAAAGCCCTGGCACAGCAGCAGCACACCATCGCCCTCGCCCTGGATGCCGCACGCGGCAGCGCCGCGACCCTGGGCGACCGCATGACCGAACTCACCCGTGCCGCGGAACACCTCACAGGCGCCGTCGACGCCGCGCAGACCACAGCTGCCGCAGCCGACCGCCACCGCGACGCCCGCACCACCGCCGACGATGCAGCCCAGGACGCCGGGTTCACCACACACGAGGAAGCCGCCGCCGCGCTGCAAACCGCCGCACTCCTGCAGCAGTGGCGTGAGGAACTCCAGGAGTGGGACAAGGACAGCGCCATTGTCACCGGCACCTTGAACACGCCGGACCTGCTCGAGGCCAGCGCCCAACCCCCCGCAGAACCGCAAGCCACCGGCGATGCGCTCCTGCAGGCCGAAGCACGCGTGAAGAACACCGCAGGCGCATCCCAACAGGCCCGCGACCGCTTCACCGCCCTGACCGCACTCGTCGCCGATCTGGAAACCCGCCTGAGCGAACTCGCACCTCTGCAGGCCCGCTACGCCCTGGCTGACCGCCTGGCAGGCATCGCATCGGCCACCACCGGGGCGAACACACTCAGCATGGAACTGGAGGCCTACGTCCTCGCCGCACGCCTCGAAGAGATCGCCGACGCAGCCAACATCCGGCTGCAGGCGATGACCTCGGACCGCTACCTCCTCGTGCACAGCGACGAGAAGGACGCCGGCCGGCGCGGACGCCTCAAGGCCGGTCTGGGGCTACGGATCCTGGACAACTGGACCGGTACCGAACGCGAGACCTCCACCCTGTCCGGCGGCGAAACCTTCACCGCCTCCCTCGCCCTGGCCCTCGGCCTGGCCGACGTGGTCACCCAGGAAGCCAGCGGCCGCCCCTTGGGAACGCTGTTCATCGACGAAGGCTTCGGCAGCCTCGACGAGCAGAACCTGCAGGACGTGATGGACGTACTCGACCAGCTGCGCGCCGGCAACCGGGCGGTCGGGATCGTCAGCCACGTTGCCGAACTCAGCCGCCGCATCCCCAGCCAGCTCAGCGTGATGAAACACCGCAACGGCTCCACGCTGCGGCCGCTGGTCTCCGCCGACCTGTGACCCCCCCCGCCCACGCTGCACCGAGCTCGTCTGCGGCAGCAGCGAGCCCCTGCCGGTCCTCTCTTCTCCACCCGCCCACGCAGACCCCAAGCACGATCGACGGCTAGCCTGCGGCATCAGAGAGTGGAGGACGATGGGCCACAGAAGACCCGACAGACACCTCGTAACCCGCCTCCCCACGGCAGGAGAGCATGCCGCCCGCTGACATTGAGCTCCGGCCCCACCAGAAAGAGGCCGTCACCGCGGCCATCACCACGCTGCGCTCGCATCCGCGAGCCAGCGTGGTGGCCGCCTGCGGTACGGGCAAGACGCTCATCGCCGCTCGCACCGCCGCCCGGCTGGCTGCCCGCGGTCACGTGCTCGTGCTGCTGCCGACGCTGGATCTGTTGTCGCAGACGATCCGCTCCTGGCGTGCTGCCGGCCGCAAAGGACCGGCGGTAGCGGTCTGTTCGGCCCGGCAGGCTCTCGACCACGAACCGCTCAGCGCCGACATCCCGATGACCACCGTGCCCGGCGAACTGGCTGCGCTCGCCAGCACAGGCGACGCAGGTCCGATCACGGTCTACGCCACCTACGCCTCCCTGCCCGCCGTCATCGTCGCCCACCGCGACCACCGCCTGCCCACTTGGGACCTGGTGGTCGTCGACGAGGCCCACCGCACGGCCGGCCGCCTGGGCAAGGCCTGGGCCGCTGTCCACCACGACGACCAGATCCCGGCTGCCCGCCGCCTCTACCTGACCGCCACCCCCCGCATCTGGGACCCCGAAGACGGCCCAGATGCCGACGGGGCAGAGGCAGCGGCGTCCATGGATGACGAAAACCTGTTCGGCCCCGTCGCCTACCACCTCAACCTCTCCGACGCCATCGACCTCGGCCTGCTTGCCGACTACCAGATCCTCGTTCCCGTCGTCACCAACGCAGACCTGCGCGACTGGCTCGCCACCGGAGCAGGCGCTGGCGTCGACGGACTGCACCTGGCCGGCCGCCAAGTCGCCGCCCTGCGCGCCATCCACGACCACAAGCTGCGCCGCATCCTGACCTTCCATCACCGTGTCGCCGACGCCCGCGCCTTCGCCACCACCCTGCATGAGACGGCCGCCGCCCTTCCCGCACACCTGCGCCCTGAAGGACTGTGGGCGGACTGGGTCAGCGGCAGCCACACCCCGCAGGTCCGCCGCCGCCTCCTGCTCGAATTCACCTCCCGCACCCACCCCCACGCCCCGGCCGTGCTGTCCAATGCCCGCGTGCTGGGGGAGGGCATCGACGTCCCCGACATCGACGCGGTCGTCTTCGTCGACCCCAAGAACAGCCCCGTCGACACCGTCCAGGCCGTCGGCCGCGCTCTGCGCCAGCACCCCGGCGCCGGCAAGAAGGCCACCCTCGTCGTCCCCGTCTACCTCACCCCCGACGAAGACCCCGACGACCTCCTCGGCGCCGACGCCTACACCCCGTTGTGGCGCACCATCCAGGCCCTGCGTGCCCACGACGACCGCCTCGAAGCCCGGCTGTCCGACCCGCGCACCCACCGGCCCACCATGCCCCCCGAGGACCCCGAAACCTGGCTGCGCTTCGACCGCCCCACCCAGGCCGACGAGATCGCCCTCGCCCTGTCCCTGCGGGTCCTGGCCCCCAAGAGCGCCGAATGGCGCCGCGGCCTCGCCGCGGCACGCCGCTTCCGCCACACCCACCACCACCTCGACGTCCCCCAGAACTACGAGGACCCCACTGGCTATCCCCTGGGACGCTGGCTGACCTGGCAACGCCACCTGCACACCAAAGGCACGCTCGACGCCGTACGCGTGCAGGCCCTCGAACGCCTCGGTATCATCTGGGACCCCCGCCAGCAGGCCTTCGACCGCGCACTGGCCCACGCCGCTGCCTACGCCGCCCGCCACGGCCACCTCGCCGCACCCGTCGACGAGATCCACGACGGCTTTCCCCTCGGCCGCTGGCTGGCCACCCAGCGCACCCGCTCCGAGACCCTCACCGAGCAGCGCGCCACCGCCCTCACCGCCCTGGACCGGTGGTGGAACCCGCCCTGGCCGATCACCTGGCAACGGGCCTACCACGCCGCCCGTCAGAGCCGGACCGCCAACAAGACTGCCTCCGAGGCAGAGAGCTGGCTTGAGTCACAGCGCGCCCGTTCCGGCCGCCTGCACCCTGGACAGAATTCACTGCTCAAGGAGTTGGGGCTGGTCGAACTGCCCGACACATCTGCCTCACCGGCGACGGAGGGCCGGCTGCCGGCGCGCGAGCGTGCCTTCCAGCGCGGGCTGGCCGCCGCAAGGGTCTTCCGCGCGCGTGAAGGCCATCTCGACGTCCCCCAGCGGCACATCGAGGAGATCGAAGGAGATCCAGTCCGTCTGGGGCAGTGGCTGAGCAACCTGCGCCGTCGCCGCTCCGGCCTCAGCCCGCAGAGGCAAGCAGCCCTGGCCGAACTTGGCCTGTAAGCAGGCCAACGCACCTCCTCGAGGAGAACGGCCAGACGCCAGCCGACAGAAGGGCGGGAGGTTCAAGCCAATGGCCTGACTGCGCCCTGGCGGGGCCGCTTGGCTTGCCCACACTGCACAGCAGGCAGGAATCCATCCCGGCCGGTGCAAGAGGGGGCAGAAAGTGGCGGCCAAACGCAAGAGCAAGGCGATGCGCAGACAACGCACCGCCCGGAACAAAGCGGCAGCAGGAGCGCTAGCCACGCTGGTCCTGCTAGGTCTGCTGCGGCCGGTGTTGTTGCTGTACCTCGGCGCCCTGCTTGCCGCCGCGGGAATCGGCTGGATGGTGTGGCAGCTGTGGCGTACCGACCGGCTGCTGCGAAGCAGAGACGCCGCCTGGAGGCGACAGGAGGAGATCGCAGCCGGACAGCGGACGCTGGCTGCCATCGACGCGATGTTCGGTACCGAGTTCGAGGAAGTGGTCGCCGAGTTATGCCGCCGTGACGGCTGCACGCAGGTGCGCCGAGTAGGCGGGACTGGGGACAACGGAGCCGACGTGCTCGGCCGGCTGCCCGATGGCCGGACCATGGTGATCCAGTGCAAGCAGTACTCACCCCACCGGACAATCGCCAGTCGCGAAGTGCGCGATCTGCTGGGAGCCAAGGTGCATTTTGCCGCGGATGTGGCCATCTTCGTCGCCACCACACGCTTCAGCCCCCAAGCCGAGGCATTCGCGGTCAAGCACCACATCCTCACCCTGCACCGTGACTTCTTCGGTCTGTGGAACAACGGGACACCGTTGTTGTCCCTGGCCGAAGTCAACGGACGCGGACAGGGAGAAGCACACCACAGAGCACGCTGGAAACAGACGTACTCCAAGTGACCAGCCGCACCCTCCAGTTGGACGGCCTGTTCGGCTTGTGACAGGTGAGGGGGGCGGCACAGTACACCCGGCCCCGCCTCGCCCTGGGCCCGGGCGGGGCACGGCAGCAGCCAACAGCCATCGGCTGCGCCGGCACCGGTCCTGGAAGCCGCCGTGACCGCCCTCACCGCACCTACTCGCTCAGTCCTTCCTGGTCGACGAAGCCGGGATGCTTTTCATCAGCGCTCTTCGCCAGGTGCAGCGGCGCGGGCAGATTGGTGCGCCCGTCCCACATGGCGGCCTGCTCCGAGACCCGCGCGGCAAGACCTGCCAACTGCTCCTCACGCCAGCTGCCGCAGCGGGCGATGACGTATTCGGTGCGGGTCATGGCGTGGAAAGGAGCGCCCATCTGGGCCAGTTGACCGCCGGGCAGGGTGCGCCGCGTGTACTGGGTGCCGCTGCGCTGGCCGCCTGCGTGCTGGCGGGACTGCCCGGAAAACAGCCAGGACACCGCGTCCCCGTAGTCGTGACGGTAGAGGATCTTCTCCGGCATGACCGGCTGCAGCGGGTTGGCCGGCAGCTTGCCCCCGCCGCCGGTACGCCGTGACGGCTGCGGCGTACCCTGCCCGTTTCCGACCCTCACGACTGCCACATCCCACCCCTGCGCAATCAGACTCTGCCCGGGAACATGGCCGTCCTCGAGCCGGTCGTTGCACAGCCCGGGCCAGATCCGCTCACGCTCCTCGGCGAAGACGATGATCGGAAACTGGTCACCGAGCGCGGCCAGCGCCCGGTCCACATAGGTGCGCACGTTGTCCGGGCCCCCATGGTCCTCCCGCAGGTGATGCCCTCTTTTGCCGATGGGACCGGCATGGTGCAGGGCCCGTGCCTGTGCCAGGGGGCGCCAGCCCTGCTCGCCGTACATAAGGGTGGGCCAGTAGGCGTCCTCGCCGAGCGGGATCCGCATAGCGACCAGCGTGATGGCCAGCACGGCCGGTTTGCGGGGGCGCCCGGGACGTTCGTCGAAGCGGTGGTAGCGGGTCCACAGCCCTACCGCCACGGCCTCCCGGTCCAGGGCGGTGTCACGCGCGTTGCGGTGGAAGGCGGTGGCGGCCAGGCGGTTGTCGATGATGCCGGAGTCGGAGTGCAGGCTGCCGAGCGCGATCTGCACCGCATGGTCATCCTTGTAGGCGACGTCCGGCTCCGGCAGACCGGCGTTGCGGGCCCTGGCCCGCGCGACCTTTTCGGGCGTGTTCAGCCTGAAAGGATCGCCAGGATCGGAGTCCATGGTGATGAACTGCGAGGGGATGCCACGCTCGGCGAAGAGCCCTTTGAGCGCGTGCTTGGCATCCGTCACCCCCGCGTTCTTCTCCTGCTCGGTGGGGTAGCGCGTCTCGCACAGGGCGGTGATCAGCGCCCGTCCGGCGCCGGGCTTGAACCAGGGCAGCGTGTTCAGGATCAGGCTGCGGTCGTGGCTGCCGTGGCGGACGAGTTCGGGCAGCCGCACCGTCACGAGCTCGTACCCGGTTGCCAGGACCACCGGCTGCTCGTCGGGCAGATCGGCCAGTTCGGGCCGCGCGTAGTCGCGGGCCAGCTGCCCCATCACCCGCGTACGCCACTCGGCCGACTCGTACAGCACGACGGTGCGCACCGTATCGAGGCGGGCGACCGCCATGGCGTCGACCATCCTGTCGGCCGGCACGTAGGGCGGCAGGCTCCCGCCCGGCTTGGTGATCTTGATAGAGGTTCCGGTGTAGACGACGGGCTCCTGGCCGAGGACTTGTCCGGCGTGTTCTTCGAGCCGGGCGTGGAACATCGCCCCGGCGCCCTTGTCGATCGGGTGCTTGCCCGTGCGGTGCACGCCGCGCACCTCTGTCAGTTCGTCCAGCCCCGTCAGGGGCGGCTCGGGCAGACGGCCGACGCCGCAGGCCTCGACGATCTGTGCCGTCGCCCCGCGGTAGCGGACCTCCTTGGGCTGCATGAACCCGTCCAGCCCCTTCTCCCACCGGGTGGTGATCGGGGCCTTGAGGATGATGTCCGGGTTGACGGGATGGCGCAGCAGGACGTTGCGGATGCCCTTGTAGTGGGTGGCCACGCGCGAGATCCGCGCCGACAGATGCGCCACGAGACTCTTCCCGCCCGGGGCGGCCTCGACCTCGATGTGGAGGCGTTCCATGGCGTAGCCGGCGATGCGCCGGCGTTTGCCGCTTTCCTCGTCGATCCATGACCTTTCGTGGACCAGCGGGGCTTGCCACGCCAGCAGGTCGCCCTCACTGTCGAGGTGGAACCGTAAGGCGGGCAGGTTCTCGTCGAGCGGGAGCGGCTGGGCGGCCAGCATGCTCGCCAGCCGCCACCCGGCCACCCTGAACGCCCAGCGGGGACCGGTGATCCGCCCCATGGCGTCGCGGTGCAGCAGCGAACTGAGCGGCCGGGGCCCGTCGTCGGACAGCTGCAGCAGGGCGGCGAGGGTGTCACGGCCGTCATGCCCCTCCAGCCGCGTCTCCCACTCCCGCATCAGAGTGCGCACCACAGCCCCGTCCAGCGCCCCGGGCGTGACGATCACGCTCCGCCCGGCCCACCGGCCCGTCCTGGCGGGCCGGTCGGGGTTGGTGAACACCAGCCGCTCCCCGGTCACGGCCCGCGCCGCCGTCTGCAGGGACGCGATCGGCTGCACAGCGTCCTTGCCCCGCGGCTTCGGCAGCCGCCGCCAGGCCGGCGCAAACGCCTCGTCCTGCGGATAGACATACACCGTGCCCAGCAGCCGGTCATCCAGCTCGAAAGACAGGGTGAACAGGCGGCCGCGGTCGTCACTCACCATTCGCCCAGCTCCTCTTCCTCATATCCGGTGGGGGCGTGCTCCGTCAGCCCCAGCAGGGCGTCGGTCATGGTGGTGCGGTAGACGGCGTCGATCAGCGGCATGTGGTCCTCGTCCTGCCATTTCCCGCGCAACTGCTCCAGGAGGGCGGGCAGCGTGGAGTCGGCGGCGGTCTGGGTGAAGGCGGCATCCAGCAGCCGCAGCCGCCCGTGATCCCCGCCGCGCCGGGTGCGCCCGCCCAGCTGGATCAGCCGGGTCAGGATCTCCGCGACCACGGCGAGTTTGACGTCCTCGCCCAGCGACTTGAAGTAGCCCTGCCCGCTGCGGATGTCATCGAAGATCTGGCCCGCCACGATCCGCAGCCGCTCCAGCTCCGCCGCGGGCTCCGGACCGGGCCGCCGCCGTCGATAGGCGAGAGAGTTGACCAGGGACAGCAGCACCGGGGGGTCTTCCATCACCGGAATGGGCCGGTTGACCAGACAAGCCACATGCAGCAGGGAGCGCCCGTCACGGTCGACGATGTTCAGACCACGCTCGACCCGTGCCATGGGGGCGATCAGATACCGGCACCGGCCGTGGCCCACGGCGTGGGGGAACTGCTCGAGCCGGTTGCTGGGGATGGGCACCCAGCCGGGCGGCATCCGCTCCAGCGAGGCCATCTCCTGTGGCCGCACCGCCACACAGATCTCCGACGCCGCGACCCCCACCTCGATCATGCCGCGGGCGAGCGCGGGACCGGCGTCGTAGGCGGTCGGCGCGAGCAGCGCATACGCGCGGTGCGCGGTGGCAGCGTCGGCGGCCACCGCGTCGAGCTGTGCGGGAAAGTCCTTGCCGACGCTGCGCCCCATGGCCGTATAAGCGCGCCCCCGGTTCACTCCGTCGGTGCCGGACACCACGATGCCCGCCCCGTTGTCCTGGCCAGCCTGCAGCTCGACCGTGAGACTTCCATTGACGTCGTCCGGCACGTACCAGGCCGGCTCCGGCAGGAGATGATGACGCGGCGCATACGGCATGAACGCGGTGGCGGACATCCCGATCACCGCCCGGCGGGTACCGGTATGGGCGAGTGCGCTCACCTCGCCTAGGTAAGCGAGGTGAGCGTGCGGATCGCCGACGTAGGACTTCAGCCGCAACGCCGTCTGATGCCGGTCGCCAGGATCGAACGTCTCGGAGAACGCGAACAGCGCACGCCCCATAGGACCATAGGGGGCAGCCCGCCACGGCACGTGCGAGGCCAGCGCGTCCACCAGGCCGTTGCCGGCGGAGATACCCGCCCCCTGCAACGGTGCAGCGACACCGACGATGCGGTGCAGGATGCTGCGCATCTCCTCCAGATACGCGCGCCGGGCCGCCAGCAGCGCCAGCGAGGACAGCCGCTTCTCGTCCCTCTCACCGGTGATCGCCGAGAACGCTTCCCCGATCCGTTTCAAGGTGGCGTGGGTGAGCCGGTCCGACCCGCTGGCCAGATCCGTGACCGAGGACAAAAGCTCCCTCAGCTCGGCCAGCCCCTCGACCTCATCGGCGAACTCCAGCGGCCCCTCCCGCTTGTAGAGCTGGTTGACCGCTTGCATCTGCTGCTCACTGGGCCGCTCCCCAGCCTCCAGCCCGAAGATCCGGGAGGCGAACATCCCATCCCAGCGGCGCGGCACCACCATGCTGCGCCGCTCCCGGTCGGGATGGATGACGCCGCCGACGAGGTGGGACACGTAAGACTCGGCTAGCCACACCAGATGGTTGATCAGGGGCCGCAGGTACTGCTCAAGGCTCATCGGCAGCCGGTGGCAGTGCCGCCGGAACTGGCTGTCAAGCTCGCGCACCGGGGTGCGCTCCGCACCGTCCTGGGCCAGCAGCACCTGACGGGCGGCCTGGTCGAAAGCCTGCGCCTGCAAGGCATCGGCCTCGTCGATGATGACCAGATGACTGCGGTGCAGCAGGAGCTGCTCGGTGGTCATCCGCCGTCCCGGGGCAGGCCGCCCCGCCACCGGCGCGTGGATGTGTCCGGTCAGGAAGTTCGCATGGTTGGTGACGAGGATGTCCGCCGACGCTGCGGCCCGGTGGTGGCGGAACTTCCCGCAGCTGCCCCGCCACGGGCAGGCCAGAGCCTTGTCCGCTTTCGGCCCGTTGGGTTTGAGCTGGTCGCACGGCTCCTGACCCGGCGTCCACGCGTCCACAGCTTCGGAGGAGGTGGTGGCATGCCCGGTCAGGGGGCAGCTGTAAGACATCTCCCGGTACACCCAGGTCCGAAAGGCCGCATCGTCCTGCGGGTTGCCAGCCGTCTGCTCGGCCAGATCCATCATGGAAGCGGGGGAGACGACTGGAGTGACCTGCGCAGAGACCTCCAGGTCGGCAAGATCCTGCCGCAGCCGATACACCGTGGCCAGGACCTGCGCGCTCTGCGGAACGACCAGCGAGATCACCTGGCCCTGCCGGGCGCACCACACCGCGACGAGTTCACTCAGGACGTTCTTGCCCATCCCGGTGGGGGCGTGGAAGACCCGCAGCGGCCCGGCCTGGACGCGCAGGAGCTCGCCCACGCCTGTGCCGTCGCGGCCGCGGGCGTGCCGCCTGATGTCCGCGACCGCCTTGCGCCGGTAGTCCTGCCCGCGCAGCTCATCGAGCCGGCCCGCGATCTCGTCCAGGTCGGCGAAAGGGATCACCACCTCGTCCGCGACTGGCGCGTCACCCAACTCCTGCACCACGCTGGGAGCAGGGGACCCTTGGTAGTCGAGGTCGTAGAAGACGTCCACCACCCGGCCGGAGGGGCTCAGCGGATCCCTGATCCGCAGGTCGCTGACGTAGGAGCCGGGCGGCGCAGGCTTGGTCAGCAACTGCCCCTTGGCCGCGTTGTCCTCAAGCTCGTCCAGCAACGCATCGATGAGGGCTTCCTCGTCGCCCACGGACAGGATCAGTACCTGCTCTTCCTCATCGGCCGGGGCGAACTCGACCGCCTCACCGCTGTTCAGAACCGCTGCCGTCTCCGTGACAAACACCGAACGGGAGGCAAGGACCGCCGGCCGCTGCCGCAGCATTCGCGTGATCCGCACCTGATCGGGCAGCGCCAGAGAAGACCAGCCGTCCCACAGATGCATCTGCCCCGTGGCCAGGAAGTGCGCATCAGCAAGATCCACCACACGCCGCCACGCCGCCTGATCTTCCAGAGCCCGGTTGGGGAACACCCGCGCAGCCAGCAAGATCGCCGCCCGCAGCGTTAGCGGCACACTGGCGGAGTACTTCGCATTCTTCGGCGATGTCATGCACCCATCCCCTTCAACCGTCGGGTCACAGCAGCCTTGAAACGGCTGACCGTGAACACGCTGTAGCGCTGCCCGTCAGCAGTCCGCAGAGCATCGAGCCCGGACTGCAGCTGATTGACCTGGCTGCGCCGGTAGTTGGGCACGACCACCGTCTCCCCGGCAGGCGGCCGGTCGATGATCGTCTGCGCGTCCTGGTGGTCCTTGACGTCCACCCGCCAGCGGTGCCTGTCCCCCAGGTAGACGCCGACATCCCACTCGTCCAGGTTCTCCCAGCGCTCGACCCGCACCCCCTGCTGCTTCTCCAGCCACTGCATCAGGCCCACCTCACTCAGCCCGGGACAGGTGATGTACCGCCATACCCCCCAGTCCAGGAACAACACGCCCTCTGCCGGCTCCGCAGCCGTAGCCAACCGGCCCCGCCCACCGGTCAGTACAGGCGGCCCACCCCGTGTGCCGCCGCCCGGAACGAGGCCGAACCGGCTCTGATGCGGCGGGTACTCACACTGCAATTGCCCACCCCGCAGCACCATCGGATACCGGCACTGCGGGCACGGCCACAACCATGACGACGCCCCCGCCCACACCCGGTCGGAAGTAACAGGCCGATACACGTCCATCCGGGCTGCGCCACGCAGTGAGTACTCCTCGACCAACGCGCGCTCCGTGCCGTACGGCACCTCGGTCAGCATGGTCCGCGCGGCCACATAGCCGGCCTGTCCATCGGAGCGGATGTGGCGGAAGGCGGCCCGCTCCGTCTGCTCAGCCGTCTGCCGAACCCATGCCGGAAGCCACGTCCCACCGAGATCGAAGTATCCGTCGTCCCCGTACAGAGCCTCCAGATAGTTCATCCCCGCTTCGAAGGCCTCCTCGGTCAGCTCACCATTGTCCGTCAGGACAACCAAATCACCCATCTCAGAAGGCAGTTCGTCCCACGCCAACGGCACCCACTCCCGCAAGCGCACCGGCAGCAAATCGATCATCTCGGCAGGAGTCGAAGGGCCTGCCCTCACCGGCAGACTCGACAAGAGCACCCCGTGCATACGAGACAGCTCCCGCCACGCACGAGGCTCCTCAACCCTGTTGATCCACGCCGCACCGGCCCGCAGAGCAGCGGTAATGATCCTCCGAGCGGCAACATGTTGACTGACAGGCACAGCTCATCACCCCTCCACGCCCCACCAGTGGTATTCGGGGCTCATTCCAGATGGGCCAACAGCTTCCGGAACATACAGGCCGGGACTGACAACGCACTCCAAAACAGGCGAAGACGTCCCCCGCGGCAGCGGGGCGCTACAAGAAACTGGACACGCCGGCAGGCGTGTCTCAAGGCCCGCTCTGTCGGCCCGTCAGGGCCAAAGCCCACTAGTCCGGGTGGGCTGGTGGGGGAGAGGAGAGCAACCGGATAACTGTCTAAGAAACCATTACGACATCACGGCGCCGTAGGCGCCGAGCTGCACTGTTCCCGAACCTGCCCGGCAGGGCAGGGACCGAACTCACCCGGCACCCCATCG
>NZ_JBHUQX010000084.1:0-25914 GCF_042674225.1 Streptomyces sp. NPDC056948 | reverse complement strand
GTACTGACCCTCCTTGAGGGCGAGACCGACGGAGGCCTTGCCTGCGGGCAGGCTGGCCTTCTCGGCGAACATCTGGCCCATCACGATCGTCTCGGGGTAGATCGTGCTCTTGGCCTTGAGGGACTTGAGGGTGCTCAGCTGGTCCCACTTGATGTAGTTGATGCTGTCGTCGGCGGCGACCATCACCGAGGTGACGTTGTCGCCGACGGACTCGCCGGCCTGGATCTCCTTCGTCACCTTGACGACCTCGACCCGGTCACCGGCCTGCAGCACGAGCATCGTCGCGCCCAGCGCACCCACCAGGATGAGCAGCACCGCGAGCGCGGCAAGTGCCGGTTTGCGCTCGCGAGGTGGTGCGGGAAGGCGGTCGCCGACCGACGGCTGAGCCGGAGAGGCGGAACGACCTGCGCCCGCCCCCGTACGCTCTTGGATCTTCACGCAACCGCTCCCCGTACACCCAAGATGATGTCTGTCAATTTGACTTCAAAATTGGACACTTCACCCGCGCCTGCTCCGCACGAAGACTGCGGGACGGGCCGGACGTACCCGCCCTACCTGGGCGAATAGCCAGCACTGGGGGTGAGTGTCAAGCCATCGCACCGTATCAGCCGCACATAAGCCCCTCAAGGCGCGTCCTACGTCCTGAACCTCACGGCGCGCACCGTTATCCATCTGCAACTTCCGGCCTGGACAAACCCGTTGATGGCGGCACCCCGACGGGCCGTTCCCTGTGCGGCAGCGAATCCGCCCCGGACCGACGGACGCACGACCACCAGCCCTTTCGTCACGCCTCGGCCATGAGGCCCACACGATTCACTCACGTGAGGCGGGATTTCGCCGTGCCATGATCGTCGGCCTGTCCCCCCACGAGGAGTCCTCCATGAAGCGGGCCGCGCTCGCCGCCTCCACCCTGTCCCTGCTCTCCCTCGCCGCGCTCACGGCGTGCGGCGGGGGCGCCGAATCGGATCCGGCGACCGGTGAGCCCGGGCCCACCGCGTCCCGGACGAAGCAGGTGACTCCGGCCGAGCGGCTGGCGAAGCTCATGATCACGAAGAAGGACGTGCCGGGGCTCGCCGTGAAGCCCGCCTCCGGGAAGGACAACGAGTACGCCTTCGCCCAGTCCCCGGACGACGTCACGGTCGACAAGCCGGCCTGCGCACCGCTGGTCTACGCGATGAACCAGTTGCCCCTCGGCGAGCCGCAGGGCGACCTGACCCACTCCGTCCTGGAGGGCAGCGAGTTCACGTACATCACGCTCACGGCGTACGCGCCCGGCAAGGCCGAGTCCGCCTTCGCCGGGCTGGCCAAGGGTGTCGACTCGTGCGGCGGCGGCTTCACGGCGAAGGCGAAGGGCACGGCCCCGTACGACTCCGTCACCACCGAGAAGCCGGTGGCCGAGGGTGGTGACGAGTCACTGGCCTTCCGCTCCACGACGACCCTCAAGGGGATCACCCACACCATGCACGCCCAGGCCGTCCGCAAGGGTGACGTCCTCGCCGTCTACTTCTCCGTCGACGGCATGGCCATGGTCCAGGAGAGGCCGGGCGACGCGAAGCTCCCGGCGACGGTGGTGAAGGCCCAGAACGCGAAGCTGGGCTGAAGCACCGGGTTCCGCTCCCTCCGCGCCCAGCCCCGGCAACCCCCCACCCCTCCTTCCACCAGCCGGTGTTCACCGATCCTGCCGGGGCCCCGCCGGGGTACCGGCGACCTTTAGCACTCGCGAAGCCCCGAGTAGAGTGCCGGGCGGACAGCGATCGGAACGCGGGGGGCATACCGGTGAGAGCAGTCGCGACAAACAGGGCATACGCAGCACGGATGGCGGCGTGGGACAGCGACCGGCTTCGTGTCCTGCGGCTGCTGCTCGCGCTCTGCGCCGTAACGGCCTTCTTCGCAACCGCCACCCCGGCCCGAGCGGCGGAGACCACGCCCGTCACGCAGGCCGCCTACCTCGCCGACCGCCTCCGCGAGAACCCGGTCCACGTCACCGACCAACTCCCCCGTGAGATCTCGCGCTCCACCGCCCCCGACTTCGCCAGGCTCGCGAAGAAGACCGGCGTCCCGACGTATGTCCTGGTCCTGCCTTCCCAGAGCAGTACGGACGGCAGGCAACTGCTCGGCGCGGTGCACGACCGGCTCGGACGGGACGGGTTGTACGTCCTGGTCGACGACAGCGCGGTCGCGGAGGCCACGGCCTACGGCGTGCGCGTACCGGCCGAGGCCGCCTCGACCGTCGCGATGTATGAACTGCCGTACGACGCGGGCCCGTTGCGCAGCTTCGAGCGTTTCGTCGACGTCATCGCCCAAGGCGGTGAGAAGGCCACGGCGCGGGCCGAGGCGGCACGTGAGACGTACCGGGACGACGAGCCCGCCGAGATGTACATCGGCCCGTCCGACCGCCGCAACCAGTCGTTCGTCACGGGCATCCTGCTCACCGGCGTGCCCCTGCTGATCCTCCTGGTGGCCGGGTACGCGGGACGCCGCCGCCGTCGCTCCGGGGCCGGCAGGCGCTTCCCCCGGTGGGTCGTCCCCGGCGCGGCCGTCGTCACCGCCGCCGCCATCGCCCTCACCGCCCCCGTCGTCTTCGACCAGACCAGGTCGAGCGCGGCGGAGCCGCCCACCCCCGCCGACCTGTCCGCCCGGGTCGACCGCGTCGCGGCGGGCCTGAAGAAGGACCCCGTCTACGCCGACCCGGAGAGCCCCAGGGTCCTCGACTCCCGTCAACTGGACCGGCTGCACGACCGGATCCGCGACTTCCGGCGTTCCGACGGCGGCGGCCCGGTGTACGTCTCCCTCGTGCCGCAGACGCCCGCGAGCGAATCGGCCGGCGACTCGTGGCTGTTCGCCGCCGCCGTGCACGCCGAGTCGCACCAGGACGGGCTGTACATCGTGGCCGACCCGGACGACGGCACCATCGACGTCTACAACTACGGCCTGCGCATCGACTCCGACCGTCTGTCCCTCGACCTGCCGGACGCGGTCACGTTCGGCGACAGCAAGGCGGACGAGGCCGACGACCATCTCCTCGGCGAGCGCCTCGACACGCTGATGACCTTCCTCGACAAGGCCCCGCGCACGGACCGTCCAGGCTTCGAGTCCACGCCGGCCGCCGCCCCGAAGGCCGACGAGGAGTACGCCCTTCCGCCCCTGTTCGCCACCGACTTCTGGCCGGGTCTGTTCGTGGGCGCCTTCGCGGCACTCCTGCTGTCCGGTGTGATGGCGGGCACGACGTGGATCGCCGGCCGGCTGCTGCGGCGCCGCGATCCCGCGCCCGAGCCCACCCACCTCCTGCCCTTCACGGCCCCCACCGAGCCGTCGGCCTCCTACCTCCGGCGCACCGCGTACACCGAACTCACCACACTCACCGGCGAGTTCACCGACCCCGACGACCGCACCCGCGCGTGGGACCACCTCGACGCGGCGATGCTCCTGATCGACGGCGACCCCGACCGCGCCCGGGCAGCGGGCACGGACCCCGCGACCCTGGTCGCCGTCATCGTGCTCGCGCGGGCGGGCCGTGCCGCACTCGCCGGCGACACGGACGACCTGTGCTGCGGCATCAACCCCCTGCACGGGCCCGCCGTCACGCGCCACCACGTCCGCGTATCGGCGCAGGGCAACAGCAGACGGATGCTCCCGGTCTGCGAGCCCTGCCGCGACACGGCGATCGCCGAACCGGGAGGCATCCCGGGCAGGTTGCTGAAGCTGCCCGACCCCTCCCTCGGCAACAGCCGCGTGCCCTACTACGACGCGACCGACGGCCCTCTGACCGCCGTACCCCACGGAATCGCCCGGCTGATCGACAAGGTGAGGGAGACCGCAGGTGTCCACTGACGTCAAGCGCGTGATCACCGTCCTCACAGCGCTGCTGCTGGCGGCGCTGACCACCACAGCGAGTCCCGCGTGGGCGGCGGACGGCGAGGGCCCGAGCGCCGGGCAGCGCATCGCGGACGCGTTGCGCACGTCCCCCGTCTACGTCGACGAGGCGTACGCCGATGCCGTACCGCCCTCCCGGCAACGGCAGTTGGCGCAGCAGATCCGCCGGACGGGCCTGCCGATCAAGGTCGTGCTCACGCCCCTCACCAAGGGCGACGCCTTCGACGGAGACTCCGGCGTCCTGGCCGGGACGGTCCGCGACCGGCTCCCGGACCGGCGCGAGCTCGTCCTCATCACGACGGACGGCGACTTCGCGGACTCCCTGAACGGCTACGAGTGGCCCGCCGACACCCACCAGACCCGGGACGCCGTGGCCGCCGCCGGCTTCCTGGACGAGACGCGGGACGCGGGACTCGCCGACCTGACCGGCAAGGCCGTGGAGCTGGTGGCGGAGGGGAAGGGCACCCAGCGGTACGAGGAGGCGACGAAGGACCTGGACGGCTCGGCATCGCCCTCCGCCACCTCGGACCCAGGCGGCTCGGCGGCGTCCTCGGCCGCGTCGTACTCGGTCGGCTCCGCCTGGTGGCTGCTCGTCGGCGTACCGGCCCTGGCCCTGGCCGCCCTCGCGGCCCGCGGCGGCATCCGTTCCCGCAAGACGGCTCCGGCCGTGCCGCAGCTCGTGTTCGCGACGGCCCGCGCGGCCGACGAGGCGGAGCTGCGGCGCCGGGCGGAGGCGGAGGTGCTGGCGCTCGGCGAGGCCACCCAGGCCGCCGACCTCTCCACGACACCAGGGCTCCAGAACGCCCTCGACGCGTACGCCGCCGCCGGCACGGTCCTCGACGAGGCCCGGGGCCTGCCGGACCTGGCGGGCGTCCTGGCCCTGGCCCAAGAGGGGCAGGACGCCCTGACCGGCACGGACGACACGGCCCTCCCCCTCTGCTTCTTCCACCCCCTGCACGGCCGCGCCGCCCTCCGCACCGACTGGCGTCCGCTCGGCCGCCGGGACCGCCTGGACGTGGCGGTGTGCCGACAGTGCGCGGACGCCCTGCGGGACCGCCACGCCCCGGAGGTCCTCACCGACACGGACGAGGACGGCCGAACCGTCCCCTACTTCGAGCTCCCGGCCGAGCGGAGCGTGTGGGCCGCGACGGGGTACGGCTCACTGAGGGCGCCGCTGGCCGGGATCAACTCCCGGAGGATCAGGGCCCGTTGACACCGGGCCCGGGGGAGGCCACGGTGCAGCCATGACTTCGGGCACGCGAGACACCGTTCTGCCTGTACCTCCCACCGACACCGGCCTGGTCGAGCGCGTCCGCGAGCTCGGGCCCCTCATCCGCGGGCACGCCCTGCGGACCGAGCGGGAGCGGCGGGTGACACGGGAGGTCGTGGAGGCGCTGACCGGGACCGGGATCCAGCGGATGAACGTGCCCCGGCGGTACGGCGGTTACCAGAGCGGCCTGCGGACCCAGGTCGACGCGCTGGCGGAGCTCTCCGCCGCGTGCGGTTCGGCCGGTTTCATGACGCTGATCCAGGCCGGTTGCGCGTACGTCGCCGCCCTCTTCCCGGACGAGGCGCAGGACGAGATCTTCACCAGCCCCGACGTGCGCGTCGGCGGCAGCCTGGTCCCGAGCGCGACGGCGGTCCCGACGGGCGACGGCGGCTATGTGGTCAACGGGACCTCGCCCTTCGCCACCGGCTGCCGGGACGCCGACTGGCATCTGCTGACCGCCCGGGTCGAGGGGCGGCCCGAGTCGGTGTGGACCGCCGTGCCCGTGGCCGAGCTGGAGATCCTCGACGACTGGCGGGTGTCGGGGCTCGCGGGCAGCGGCAGCAACAGTGTCGTGGCGCGCGATGTCGTCGTACCGGCTCACCGGGTGCTGCCGGTCGCCCCGCTGCTCGGCGGTGAGTTCCCGTCGAAGACCAACGCCGACGACCCGTTCTACCGGGTGCCGGTGCTGCTGATGTTCTGCGCCTGGGCGACCCCGAACGCCCTCGGCCTCGCCCGCTCGGCACTGGCGGAGTTCCGCCAGCGGATCCACCGGCGGGGCATCACGTACACCTTCTACGAGCGGCAGAACGAGGCGCCCGTCACGCATCTGCAGACGGCCGAGGCGGCGTTGAAGATCTCCTGCGCCGAGCATCTGACCGACGAGATCGTCACGCTGCTCCAGTCGCGGGCGGCGAGCGGGGAGCCGTACACGACCGAGGAACGGGCCGGGGTCCGGGCGCGCAGCGGCTATGTGGCGCGGCTCTGTCTGGAGGCCGCCGACCTGCTCGGCTCGGCCTCGGGCGCCTCCTCCCTCCACGAGGAGGTGCCGATCCAGCGGGCCGTGCGCGATCTGCGGGCGCTGAACCTGCACGCGTTCGTCCACCCGGCGACCAACCTGGAGCTGTACGGCAGGGTGCTGGCGGGGCTGGAGCCGGGGACGCCGTTCATCTAACCGCTCGGCGGCTGATCCTCCCGTATCGCCGTGAACAGGGCGCGGGCCCGCCGGTCGTCCCACTTCACCGCGCTGCCCTTGGAGGTCCGCAGGTCCGGGTCGGCCACGGGTACGTTGAGCTGGCTGCCTCCGCCGGCCGTGGCCTTCTTCATGGCCTCGAACAGCTTCATGAGGTCGGGCAGTTCCGTGCCCTCGTCCACGATGAGCGTCTCGAGGCCGGCGTTCAGGGTCGGGAAGGACTTGGACGGGTCGGCGAGGGTGGACGGGGTCGCCGCTTTGTCGGCCAGGGCGGCGAGGAACTTCTGCTGGTTGCGGGTGCGCCCCAGGTCGCCCTGGGCCTCCTGCTTGCGCTGCCGTACGAAGGCCAGGGCCTCGGAGCCGTCCAGGGTCTGGCAGCCGGCCTGCAGATCGGCGCCGGAGTCCTTGTCCCGTACGGCCTTGTCCAGGCACATGTCGACGCCGCCGACCGCGTCCACCACCCCCACGAAGCCGGCGAAGCCGATCTCCGCGTAGTGGTCGATGTGCACACCGGTGTTGCGTTCCACGGTCTGCACGAGCAGGTCGGGGCCGCCCAGCGAGAACGCGGCGTTCAGTTTGTTCGGCGTGGCCCGGTAGCTCCTGCCGGTGTCGGGATCGACGTAGGGCGGGAGGGTCACCCAGGAGTCGCGCGGCAGGCTGAGCATGGTGGTGCCGTTCGCCCCGGTGTGCAGCAGGATCACCGAGTCGGTGCGGCGGCCGTCGGTCGAGCCGGTGTTGAGGTCCTTCTTGTCCCGCTCCGAGAGGCCGTCGCGACTGTCGGAGCCCACGACCAGGTAGTTGGTGCCCTCGCCGGGCGGCACCCGGCCGCTGAGCGCCGCGAGGTCGACCTGCTGGTTGAGCCGGGTGTCGGCCCAGACGTACGTACCGGCGCCGGCGAGCGTCAGGACGGTGGACAGGACGGCGGCCGTGCGCACGAAGCGGCGGCTGCGTCCGGCCCGGCGGCGGGGGGTTCTGCTGCCGGGGTTTCCGTTGCCGCCTCTTCGGCCACGCTCGCTCCCTCGGCCACGCTCCTCGACGTTGCTGTCGTAGCGGCCGGGCGCGGCCGACGAGGACATGCCGGGCAGGGGGGCGGTACGGATCGAGGGCGGGGGCACCATCGGGGACGAGGGCGGGACCCTTCTCGGGTCCTGCCCCGCCCGGTGGTCCCCCGGATGGTCGGTCCAGTCGCTCATCGGCCCCTCGAAGGTGCTGTGGGTGTCAGCGCATCGGCACGCCCTTATACGGAACGGGCCCACCGATCTGTTCAGCGGCCGTGCCCGAGCGCTGCATCCGCTGCCACCTGAGCCGGCTGCCGACCAGCAGCGCGACCAGCGACTGGATGACGACGAGATACATCAACTGCCGGTAGACGACGATCTGGAACGGCATCGACCACAGGGCGCGCACCGGCTCGCCGTCGAGTCTGAGCGCGTAGCCGGAGCAGACGATCTGCACGCCGAAGAAGGCGAACCACACCGCGGCCGACTCCACCGGGTCGCGGAACAGCACGCCGTACAGGGCGTAGACGTCGATGACGGGCGCGAGCAGCGGCAGGGCGACCTGGAAGAGCGCGAGGTAGGTCAGCCCGCGCCGCCCGAACCGCCCGGCGGGCCCCCTGCCGAAGAGCGCCCCGCGGTGCTTCCACATCGCCTGGAGCGTGCCGTAGCACCACCGGTAGCGCTGCCGCCACAACTGCCTGACGCTGGTGGGCACTTCGGTCCAGGCGACGGCGGACTCCTCGTACAGCACCCGCCAGCCGGCCCGCCACAGGGCCATCGTCAGGTCGGTGTCCTCGGCGAGGGTGTCCTCGCTGACCCCGCCGACGCCGATCACCGCGTCCCGGCGGAACGCCCCGATGGCGCCCGGGACGGTCGGCATGCACTCCAGCACCTCGAACATGCGCCGGTCGAGGTTGAAGCCGAAGACGTACTCGAGGTGCTGCCATCTGCCCAGCAGGGTGCGCCGGTTGCCGACCTTGGTGTTGCCGCTGACGGCGCCCACGGCGGGATGCGCGAGCGGCTGGACGATCCGCTCGATGGCGTCGGGCTCGAAGACGGTGTCGGCGTCGACCATCACGACGATGTCGTACCGGGCGTGCGCGAGCCCGGTGTTGAGGGCGGCGGCCTTGCCGGAGTTGGGCTGCCGCACCACCTCCACCCTGGCGTCACCCATGTTCTCGGCGATGTCGGCGGTCCGGTCGCTCGACCCGTCGTCGATCACGACGACCTGCAGCTCCCGATGGCTGGAGTCGAGCAGCGACCGCAGGGTCGACCCGATCCCGGCCTCCTCGTTGTACGCCGGGACGAGCACGGTCACCGGCCCGGACGTGTCGCGCATCCAGGGCGCCCCGGTCCGGAACCGCTCAAGCCGGCGCACATGCGCCCGCGCGAACAGGGCCAGCAGCAACAGCCGCAGCACGCCGAGCCCACCGGCGACACCGAGGATCCAGATCATGGCGGTGGAGAAGACCTGACCGATCCGCGTGATCCAGATCAGTCCCTCCCCCGACCACCGCTCGACGAAGGAGGCGGAATTGTACGGAACGAGCCCGAGCCCGTCGGACACGGTGGTGAACCGGTCGACGCCCCGGTTCTTCAGCAGCCTGCGCGCCTCCGCGTAGGCGCTCTCCGTCTGGCTCAACTGCCGGACGATCCCCTGCGCCGGCTTCCGCGCGCCCTTGTCGGCGGAGACGAGCACGTACCCGTACCCGGTGGCCCGCCGCGCCGCGTCCCACTCCCGGCCGCACAGCGTGTCGGGGGTCGTCGTCCGCGGCATCCGCAGCAGATTGGTCCGCTGCCCGGTGGTCCCGGCCAGGGCACTCTGGGTCAGTTCGAGCTCGGCCTCGAAACGGGGCGCGGACGACTCCCCCAGCACGGCCCCGGTATACGTGTTGGACCCGATCTCATGCCCCTCGGCGCGGATCCGCCGTACGAGCTCGGGATGCCGGGCGGCCTGGGCCCCGTGCACGAAGAAGGTGGCACGCGCGTTGTTCCTGCGGAGCAGATCCAGCAACCGCGGGGTCCACACGGGGTCGGGCCCCCCGTCGAAGGTGAGCGCCACGGTCCGGGCGGGCATCGCCCCGGTCCGGATCCCGTCCCGGTTGATCCCGATCACGGGCCCGCCCTTCGCTACGGCATCGGGCACGGGCGAGGCACAGGGCGACCGCGTCTTCGCGGCGTCGACCTCGTGCTGGGTCCAGCCTTCGAAGATCAGGAAGGCGAAGACGAGGGGGAGGGTGAGGGCCAGGAGCAGCCAGTGCGCCCGGGGATCACGCGACTGCTTGTGACGGGCCCGGGCCTTGGCCTTGCCCTTGGCGGGGCTCAGGGTGCGTCACCGCCCCCGGGCGCGGCCCACACCCCGCCTCCCACGAGCCGTCTCCTTTGGAGCGTGCCAGGGAGCCTTCCGCACGAAAGGGGCGCTGACTTCGCTTGCACGGTGCGGGAGTTACGCATGGGGCGCGAGTGTAGTTTCGGAGGAGGGGGCGTATGGGCGGAACGGTGAGCTTCACAGACTCCTTCGTCTTCGCGCGGGCACTGATCGCCGGCTGCCGACTACAGGTCGTGCGTCACTGCTGCAACCAGACACGGAGAGGGAGACAGCAGCAACGAGGCGAGCCGCGGCCACCCTCCGGCGCAGAGGCAGCACGGCGCTCACCCGCAGGAGCAGATCGTCGGCGCGACAACGGCGATCCATGCGGGGAAGCCGCCCATCCAGACGCCCAACAGGGCTGATGCGCTCGCACAGCCTTTGTGAAGGTGTCGTCACGATGGCGACCGCCCGCCCTCGTCAAACGTTCACCCACCCCACCTCCTGGGAAGGGCGCGCGGATATACACACACTCCGAACCTCATCCTCAGGCGGAGGAATCGCCCGATTCCATGGAGAAGTTCGCACTGGCGAACCCAGGAACCCAGCAGCTACGGTCGGCGTACCTGGCAGATCTTTCTTGCTACTCGGGGGAGTCACTTGAAGCGCCGCCATCCACTCCGCACGCCACCGTGTCCGCCACCGTGTCTGCCGCGCGTCCTTCGCGAGGGCCCGGCCCGCGGACCCATCGACAGCGACCGCGACCTCACCCTCCAGGCGCTCACAGCCGGCGACCGCTGATTTGGCACAGGCGGGGTCCGGCACTCCGCAGGCCACCGCCCACCGACAGAGACTGATTTCAAGATGAGCGATCTGCGCCTCGAAGACACCATATTCGAGCACTTGAAGAAGACCTTCTCCTCCATCAGCGACCGCATGGAGGATGCCCGCCGCGACCTCCGAGGCGCGGACGCCTCGGCTGTCGGTGAGAGCCAACTCATCGAGGATGTCCAGGACTTCGCCGATGACTGGGGCTACGGCATCAAGCAGCTCGGCAAGCACACCCACGGCGCGGTAAAGATGATCAACAAGATCGGCGAGACGTTCGACGGTCTTGACCTGGAGCTGGCCCAGTCGCTCAAGGCCAAGAAGAAGGGCAAGTAGCGTGGCTGGTCAGCGCCCCTCCCTCCCCAACATCGGTTGGGACCCCACTCCCGGAAGCGTGGAGGACACCCGGGAACTCGCCAAACGGCTGGGCAAGCTGGCGAGCGAACTGGGCACGGCAGTACGTGAGTTGGAGCGAATAGAGTGCGGCGCCTGGAAGGGCAAGACCGCTGTCGCCTTCACCGAGTACATAGGCCAGGACGTCACCCCGCTCATCCGCACGAGCCACGAGTCCTTCGACAAGGCATCCCGTGCACTGCACCGCTGGGCCAACGACCTCCAGGACTTCCAGGACGAGACGGACCGGCTGGAGAAGAAGGCCGGGGAGAAACTCGACGCCAAGGCCGAGGCCAAGGAAGGCACCGACGAGTACGGCAAGGCCTCCGGCGATGTCACCGGCCTCATCCAGAAGGTCCATGAGCTCGAGGACCGCTACAAGCAGGCCGCGGCGAAGATCAGCAAGGAGCTGGACAAGGCCGCGGACATCGCCCCCGACGAGCCGGGCTTCTGGGAGAAGCTGGGCAGCGGCATCGCGGACGCATGGGACGCCACCGGCGACTGGCTCAAGGAGCACGCCGACCTGATCAAGGCCATCGGTGACGTGCTGAGCGACATCACCGCGGTCCTCGGACTGCTGGCCATCGTCACCCTCCCGTTCCCGCCCCTCGCGGCCATCTTCGGCACTGCCGCACTCATCGGCGCGGGCCTGACGCTGGCGACACACGGTGTGGCCAAGGCCGCCGGTGCGGATGTGAGCTGGGCGACGCTCGGATTGGACGCGCTGGGCCTGATGCCGGGCATCGGCATGTTCGGCAAGGGTGTCAAGGTGGTCGGCAAGACGGCGGACGAGGCTCTGGATGCCGCCAAGGCCACATCGAAGCTGCTCGGGAAGGGATTCAAGTACAAGGACATCGGCCCCTCCAAGGTCCTGCTTTCCTTCGGGAAGGCTTCAGAAGATCTCTCGAAGGGGTTCGGGAAAGCTGGCTTGATAAAGATCGGAGGCGTGTCAGAGCATGCCTATCAGGTCTCACATGCAAGCAGTAATTTGATGTCCCGCGCGGGCGGTCTCGTGAGTGCCGGATACCAAGAAGGGCAGTGGCTGGGCACAAAGGGGATCAACACGCTGCTCAAGGGAAACATGGATCCGATCAGTGGCCTTGGCAGGGCGATCGACGGTGGTTTCAAGATCGCACCGAAGGTCGGTACACACATAGGCCAGGCGCTGTCCGGTGATTAGTCGCAGAACCAAGTGCTTCACGTGAGGAAGGCCGCACCGCAATGAACATCTGGCAGCCCGATCCCGGGGAGACGCTGCTCGCCCGCGCTCCGGTCACGTTCGCCACAGGCGCTGCCGCCCCTGTCAGGGGCATGCGCTGGTTCCGTGACCTTGAGCGCAAGGACGTTCAGCACGAGCTGCCGGGCTGGCCCGAGGGGCCTTCCTACACACCCCGCTCCACGAGCGGCGCGGTCGCCGACAAGTCGCTGAGAGGCGCCGCGACGGCGGCGGGCGTCGCGGTCATGGCCTTCCTCAGCGCAGCCGGCGGCAACCTCAGTGGCGGCGGCAAATCTGGCGACGAGGGCTCCGACACCCCCGACGACCCGGCGGACGAGGTCGACGACTTCCCGGTCATGTGGGCCGGGCCGGGGACAATCGCCCGCACCCTGCCGTGGCAACTGGATCCCGGCCGAGCGGATCAGAAGCACCATTTCACGCATCTGATCGTCACCGACCGCCGGCTTGTCATCGTTCACCTGCCCTTCGACAAGAAGGACATGGAGCGCATCGACGACAACGTGATCTGGGAATGCCCTCGCTCCGACGTCGGCAGCGTAGAACTCAAGAATTTCAAGGACGGCGAAGACTTCAAGGTCACCTTCGTGGACGGCTCGTGGTGCAGACTGCACTGCAAGGCACGCCGAAAGCTCACTCGCTGTCTGACTCCCCCACGTGAGCTGATTGTTCTTGAGTCCCTGACGCCGCCACAGCGAGCCACCGTATTGGACTTCGCCGCCGAGAAAGAGATGCCGGCGTCCGTGCCTCCCATCATCACGCGAAACCCGACCGGTCGCATTCGGGTCGAGATCCTGCTCCCGAGCAGGTACACATCTGTGTTCGGAGCCTCGGAGGTGAACATCACCATGGAACCCGACGGGACAAGGGTCGACATCGGCGACTACCTCCCCGAGGACTTCTGACCTCATCTCCTCATCTCATCTGGAACGGCCTCCGACGCAATGACACCCGCACCTGATTCCACGGCACCGCTTCTACCACCGGCTCCGCCGAGCGACCCACCCCCCGTCTGGTTCCTCACCCCCGAAGGTTTCTTCACCCTCCCGCTCGCTGCCACCCCTGAAGAACGGTCACAGCGCGCCGACTCCTTCGTACGTGATCTGTACTCGCGCGGGGACGAGAACATATGGAGTCCCGCCTCCCCCTACTACGCGGGAGTGGCGGAGCTCCTGGTGGACACCGGGGTGTCCTACGCGGCGCTGGGCTTGTTCTCCACCTCCGAGGAGGAGCACACCCCGCAAGGCGACGTGGTCAGACACGATCTCTCCGATGGTGCTGCCCAGTGCGCCTTCACTCTGGCCGCTGTCCCGACGGACCATGCCGAAGCGGACACGGATGTCGTGGCTCAGGGCATCCTCGCGACCCTCTCCAAGGACCAGTACAACGACGTCCACTGGCTCGACCTGCCGTGCGGGCCGGCGGTGGCCTGCGCCACTTGGCGCCAGTTCCAGGTCAACCCCGAAATATCGGCAGACGGTGAGGCGAAGGATCTCGTCACTGCTCAGCTTCAGGTGCACATCCCATTCCCCACTGGGCCGTTCACAGCGGTCTTCACGCTCTTGACGGCATACGTCGACCACTGGCAGCAGTTCTGCGAATTGATGGAAGCAGTGCTACAAACGGTTTCCTTCATCGATCCGGCTGATGCGCTGTCCGAGACACCGTCTGCCGATTAGGAGCCCTGTGGACTGTCATCCGGAACCCGACGAGACACTGCTGGGGCGTTACCCGGTCTCCTTCGCGACCGGCACCGCCGCCTCCGTGGACGGCCGCCGCTCCTTCCGCGACCGCCGCCGTCACGACATCGAACCCGAGCTCCCCGGCTGGCCGGAGGGCAGCAGCACCTTCTCGGTCCGCCGCCTCCCCGGCAAGATCGGCGTGTACGCGCGCGACGCCGTCTCCGCCCCGTTCGTCATCGCCTGGGGCATCCTCGGTGACCTCCTCGGAGGCAGCACGACCGACCCCGAACCGGGCCGCGGGAAGCTGGAGGAACAGGAGAACGAAGTCGACGACTTCCCGGTCATGTGGGCCGACCCCGGCGACACCGCCCGCGCCCTGCCCTGGCAACTCGACCCTTCCCGACGTCCGCCGCGCTGCGTCACCGAGATCGTGTTGACCCCCGGACGCCTTTTCGTCGTCGAGTCCGGCAGGACACTCTGGGAGACACCGCTCGACAACGTCGCCGAGGCGACCGTCAAACAATTCAGCCTCGGCCGCAGGGACTTCCGGCTCACCTTCCAGGACGGCTCCTGGGCACGGCTCACCACGCGCCTCTCCACCCACACCACCGAGCTGGTCGAACTCCTCAGCGGCAGCACTGTTCCTGAGCGAGGCCAGTCGACGACGGCCCAGCGCTAGCGGAGCACCGCGGTGGCCCGTCCCGGCGAAGCCGCCTCCTGGTGCTGGCCGCAGACCGCAGCTGCTCAGACGCAGGGCACCGCACTAGCGAATCGCAACCCGTCAACAGCACGGCGTGCGCGCCGCACACGGTGGAATTCGGCGCAGTCACCTGTTTGGGCACGATCAGGACACAGCCCGCTTCCCGAGAGCCCGATACATCCCGGATTGCGTCTGTTCTCGCGAAAGTTCACGCTGGTGAAACCGAAAACCTCACCGGTACCGTCAGAGCGCCTACTGAACTTCTGTCTCTCACGGGGAGCCACTGTGAAGCGCCGCCCATTGCCCGTTGCTGCCGCGTTGGCAGCGACGGCAGCACTGCTGTTGACGGCCTGCGGTAGCGGGGACGACAAGTCCAGCGACAACGACAAGATCGCCGGGGCTGACCAGGGAGCGAAGACTCCGAAGGAGTCGGCATCGCCCTCGGGAGCACCGGCAGCGGACAAGCCGGACGGCGTGGACGTGTCCCTGCCGAAGGACATGGACCTGGTCTTCGACTGGGACAAGCCGAAGGACAAGAACGAAGCGGCTGCGATGGATGATGCCGCGAACTTCTTCCGTGCCATCTATCGGGGCATCGACAAGCGGACCACCAAGGACGCGGCGGTGACCGCGTACGCCACCGGCGACGGGCTGAAGTACGCGACGACGCAGATCGAAGCCAGGCTCGAAGGCGGCTGGACGGCAAACGGCACACGACGCCACTACCAGGCCACCACTCGGTCCGCGCCGAACGGCAACTCGGTAGAGGTCGCCTCCTGCGTGGACTCAAGCAAGTTCTACTCCGAAGAGGTCAAGACCGGAAAGGTCCTGAAGGGCGAGCCCAGCATCACGGACTTCGACTACTTCAAGATCATCATGGTCAAGCACCCCACCGGAGACGGCCTGTGGCAGGCCTCCAAGGTGTTCGTCGAAACAAAGGCGGCGAAGTGCCGGTGAACAAGTCACGGCGCACGGCCCTCAGCACCACCACGGCTGCCCTGACTCTGGCCCTGGGTGTCCTCACATTGGAGGAACCTGCCTACGCGGGAGAACTGCCGGGCAACGCCCAGGGCTCCAACACAGAACAGTCAGGCGGGGGCGACGGCAAAGGAATCTACGCCGCCGCCCGAATCCAGTACTCCGGATCCGTCGCCAAAGGCGGCGGCACCGGAAACGTGACCTCCTCGGACGTCAACTGGACACCACCTCCCTGCTGGTACGCCCCCTACCTCGGCGCCAAGGACTTCAAGAAGGAGATGTCCAAGCACATCGAGGGCCAGCTGAACACACCCGGAATGACCGGGACCGCGGGTGCGGCAATCGGCGAGACGAAGCGCCACTACGAGGACGAGTTCGGCTGGACCGGAGCACCGGGCTACAAGGACTACAACGTCAAGAACGACGGCAAGGGAATGTTCTGGGCCGGCGTCGAGAACCCCAACGAGCCGGACTACCTCAAGCGTTCCTCGTGCACGGACCTCCCCTTCTGGGTCGAAAACGGCGATGCCCCTCCGGCCCGGTACGAAGAGGCCATAACCCCGGAGATCCTCGCCGCGCTCGCCTACCAGCACATGGAGCTCCCCGACACCGAGGTCACCCTCGCCCCCGAGGCCAACACCAAGGTGAACCTGCCGACCTGGGCCTGGCTCGACCAGGCCGTCTTCGACGAGGTCCAGGCCACGGCGGCCCTCAACGTCCCCGGCTTCAACATCCAGGCCACCACAACCGCAAAGCCGGTGTCCCTCAAGCTGGAGCCGGGCACCGAGGACGCCGAGATCTACCCGGCCTCCGGCGAGTGCACCATCAACGCCGACGACTCCATCGGCGAGCCCTACGCCAAGGGCAAGGCCAACGAGACACCGCCCTGCGGGGTCAAGTACCTCCGCTCCTCCGGCAACGGCACCTTCAAGCTCCAGGCCACCATCACGTGGGAGATCACCTGGACCGGAACGGGCGGCGCCGGCGACGACCTCCCGAACGGCACCTTCGGCAACGACCAGGACATCACGGTCCAGGAGATCCAGGCCGTCAACAGGTGAAGAAACCGAACGTGAGAAGAAGTACCGGTTGGTCCGGCGATTCCTCGTCACCGTGAAGCAGGTGCTTCACCCGCGTGACCGCTCCTGCTCACCAGGCGCTGCGCAAGGCGGTGCGGCCTCCGCCCCGGCGACACTCAACCGCCGCTCATAGATGTGAAGACCCCGTGGCCAGGCCACTGGCACCAGCAGCCACGTCCGTACGATGGGACATCGATTCGGCAAGCTTCCACCGACTGGTCCCGGGGCGCACATTCCGAAGGATGGGACATGGGCATGCGGCACCAGAGGTTCGGGCGCTTACGGTGCGACCGGCGCGGCGCCGTCAATCGTTGACAGCCAGCCTTGCGTAACCGTGCCGGTGGGGCGAGCCCAACGGGAGCATGCTGACCACGTAAGTGTTAACGGAGGGGCCCATGGGGGAGCACGACCGCCTGGTAGTCGACTACAAACTTCTGGAGTCTTCGAAGACAAACCTGAGGGACATCAAGAGAGCCCTCAATGGCATCGACAAACACCGCGCCGACATACATGACATCTGGGGCCATAGCAGCATCGCCGGAAAGATGGACGAGTTCGTCAGCAACTGGGACAACTATCGGCGTGAACTCCTCGAAAACGTCGAGGACTTGAGCAAGCAAGTAGAGACCTCACTCACGAGCTTCGAGAAACTGGACCTCGATCTCAAGAACGCGAGCGAGAAGAAGCGCGGAAAAAAAGGGGGAAATTGACCAATGGGTGCAGGTAAGGGAAGGCGCCGGCCGGTCGACTGGCATCCGCTGGCGGAGAAGGACCCGATTCCCGGCGATCCGGAGGACATCCGCGACGAGGTCCGCAGGATGAAGGATCTCGCCTCGACCCTCCGGGACCAGGCCGGCATCCTACGCAAGGCCGCTGACGGCGACGCGCTGCAGGGCAAGTACGCCGACAAGATCCGCGAGAAGTCCGGCGACCTCGAAAAGCGCTTCCGCGAGACGGCGGGCCGCTACGAACGCGTGGTCGGCGACCTCGGCAGTTGGGCCAACGAGCTGGAGGGCTTCCAGGAGCGGGCCGACGGCGTCCTCCGAGCCGCGAAGAAGGCCGACGAGGAACACGCTGCCGAGGTGAAGAAGAAGGAAGCCGAGGCCAAGAAGGACGGCGAGAAGAAGGCGTCGGAGGAGTCCGACCCCAACAGCCACTTGGCGCCGTACCACAAGCAGCTCAACCAGGTCATCTCCGACCGCGACTCCCGCGCCCAGCATTACGCCGAGAAGATCGACGAAGACATCTCGGACATCATCAAGGACAGCAAGTGGGAGGACTTCAAGGACTGGGTGCACAAGCATGCGGAAACGATCAAAACCGTCGTTGAAATCCTGAGCTGGGCAGCGACCATCATCGGGGTCATCGCCCTCCTCTTCACGCCGGTCGGATGGCTGGCGACCGCCATCATGGTGACCACCCTCAGCCTCACGGCGCTCGTCGGCGTCGGGCACACGCTGTTGGCTCTCTCCGGTGACGGAAGTTGGACGGATGTCGCCATGGACGTCTTCGCGCTGGCGACGCTGGGATTCGGCAGCATCGCAATGAAGGGCGTGAAGGCCGCAGCGACATCGCTCAAGGCCGCCAGTAGGGCGGGACGGTTCCAGCGGTACTCGAATCTGCGCAAGTTGCTCGACAAGAACATTATGCGATACGGCACCGACTCGGCCCGCGGAGCGAAAGCAGTGCGCGCGAAGGATGCGCTGCGCCAGATCGGGGCCAAGGAAACACGGCCCGGGACGAACCGACTGGACCGTCTGCTGAGCGGCGAAGCGGAGGTCGCCAGCGCATCCAAGTTCGCTAAGACGATGCGGGCCGAATTCGGCGGGAATGCCAGCGTACGGGAGGCGGCCGACGCAATGGACAAGGCCGCAAGGAATTTCCGCTTGAACTACGGAGCAGCCACCTTCGTAGACCTCGGAGACAAGGCCGGTGAAAAACTTGGCGGGGACGCGTATGGAGACGCCAAGGATGTCCTGACGCGTGAAGTCGGGAGTCGCTGGTGAAAAACCCTGCATAAGATTCGACCGACAGTAATCAAGCACAGCAAGATTTGAATCCAATTTTTCGGAGTGAGAGAGAGTGGCAACTGTCCCGGCGAAAAGCCCAGAAGAGTCACGGGCCATGAAATTCCTTGCCGCGTTCACTTTGGTGCCGATCCTCTGTTTCGCCTTCCAAGACCTCGGAAGCAAGTACGGGGGGATGGACTGGCTCACCAAAGGCTACGCAGCTTGGCCGATGATGATTACACCTGTTCTGATGCTGCTCCTGTTCATCAAGAACCGAGAGCTGATCCGTGACCCGCGGAAGGGTGCCAACTTCTCCCAGGTAATCAAGATTGTTTCCTGCCTGTTCCTGATCCCGAACGTATTCGCGGCCATCGGCTACAGCTGGCTGGCCGTGATTTCGGTGCTCTCCTCCCTGACGATCCTCGTCGCCGACCGACAGCTCAAGAAGCAGGCCCGCGCGTGAGCACGTCCGATACAGAGCAACAGCCACCCTCCGTCGAGGTGACCGCTCCCCGCGGCTATGAGCTCGTCCTGCCACCCGGCTGGGTCCGCATCCCCCTGCGCGAAGGCACGAAGGAAACACTCGAGAACCTCCTCTTCTCACACATGGGGCAAGTCCCGGAAGGCATTCCCCGGGATGATGCGATGCGCTTCCGGCTGGACATGCGTCGCCAGTTGGAGAAGCAGGCCCGTGCGGCCAGGAGAAACGGCGGCCTTGACCTCTACCTTCCGGCGCTCCCGCGCGGAGGAATCTTCCTCATGGCCTCTTTCATCGTTGCCGAGATGCCGATCGGCCAACACCATGCGGTTCCGCCACAGGCGGTGATCGCTCAACTGGCCGACGAGGATGTCCCCGGCGGAACGGCGACGAAGGTTGACGTGGCAGGAGCACCCGCACTCCGCCGCTCCTACCGCTCCACCCCTGACGAGGAAAAGCTGAGTTCCGCCCCTGAAGCCGTACAGCAAACCGCCCTGCCGACGCGGCGGGTCGAGTATGTGCTCCCCGTGGCGGACGATCCCGGTCGCTGGATCAGCATCAACTTCTCCACACCGGGTGACGGCGATATCAACAGTGAATTTACCGACGCCTTGGTCGAGTTGTTCGACGCGGTGGTCGGCACGTTCAAATGGAGTTATGAGTGAGCTGGCTCAACGTCAAGCACGCCATGGAGTTGTCCCCTTGGATCCGCATCCCGCTCTTGTGGCCGGAACCGGGCCTTGAGGGCGTCGAGGAGGCACAAACGCCTGAGGCGTGGGCACGCTACTTCGCCGAGGGGCTCTGGGAGGATTTCGCATCGGAGAAGCCGAAACCGGGCGAAGTGGACCTGCTGACCAACATCCTGTTGATGTACGCCATCCGGGCCCCTGCAGCCTTTCCGGACTTCGAGGTCTTCCTCCATCTCCCGCACCCACGAGACATCCCGCTTCCTGCGTACGTCGACCTGGTGGAGATCGAGGAGGGCGAGGACCAGAGAAAGGCACTTCGTGAGCTGACCCACGCCGATGCGAGCTACGCCGTCGAGCCCCCCATTGTCGAGGACTTCGACTCCCCGCATCTGGGAACCGGCTTGCGGGTGCTGCGCTACTACCAGGACGAGGACAGCAACGAGGTACACGTCGGCCTCCGTTACGCCTGGCGCTACGAGAAGGGCACTGAAGCCGCGGACGTCCTGATCATCCTGGCCGATCCCGACGCCGGCCGGATCCTCCGGGCTCTCGACGATGTCGACGAATTCGCCCGCACCATCCGGATCAGCCCGGATGACGAAGCGGATGCCTGGAAGCCCTCATGATCCTGGCGGATGCCGGCGGCCGCATCGTGCGTTGGCGCGGGGCTCACCTCGACCAGCGAAGAAGCAAAACTCCTCACCGGCCAGACCCAGGTCTTCCTCCCCTTCCCGGACGCCCGATTCATCGCGGTCTTCACCCTGGATACGGCCGCCATGGAGTACTGGGGGGAATTCTGCGACATGACGGCTTCCATCCTGGAAACGGTGTCGTTCGGCACTCCGTCCGACGATTCGAGTGATCGGCCCCCTGACCACACGTGATCTTCTTCGAGTTCGAGGCCGACCCGACCGAGTGGTGGAGTGGGCTGTCACGTGCGGGGAGATCGTTCATCAAACGCCACAAGCGGTGGTGGCGGCCCAAGCGGCATGCGATCGCCGATCACTTTCTGCAACTGGCCGAGACCCATCCGCTCCCGAACGTTCCGGCGCACCAGGCCTTCGTCTACGGCGGTGCCCCCGGCCGGGTTCCGCAACCTTTCTACGCTCTCGCCGGGCAGTCGGAGGGCAAGGACCGGGAGACGGAACTCCGCATGATGGTTCAGGCAACGGGTGACCACCCTGTTCGCCGGCCCGACGTCTCGGAGTTCCCTTCCGACCGCCTGGGGCGAGGGCTGCGTTGTCTTCGCTATTTCGGCGACAACGGCGTGTACGTCTCCCTCAACTAGGGCTGGTGGTCGGAGGAGCACGAGGTCTACGCGACCGTGCGCACGGTGTCAACGGAACGCGACTGGCTGACGGCGAACATGGGCATATTCGACGCCTCGCCCGCAGCATCTGGCTCAATCCAAGTCCAGAGTGACCTGCATGAGTGTGTCCGGCCCGAATTTCCAGAAGCACTCCACAACCCACCGGTTGCTCCGAGCGAGGTGATCACCCCGAGGACGCCCCGAACACCCGGGCAAGTCCGCCAGCGCCGGGAATGTCTCGCTAACGAACTGCTTCCAGATGCCCATGCCGACCACCAGGCAGAGATCTCGCTTGTGGCTGGTCGTGCTCTCTGTCCTACGCAGTCCGGTCGAGATCACGACAGCTTCGACAAGTAGGTGCCGCCGGGGCAGGCCAAGCCTCAAGGAGTTCCGGCTACTACACGTCATGGTCACCCTCGGAGCGGCCCGTAGCGCGATGCGCAAGTCCATCTCCCAGAACGTCAGCCTGGTCGCCAAGGGGCTGCTGAGGTTCAGCCCGTTGTCGACGCTGGTGCACCTCGGTGACAAGGAAAATGCCCGGCATCGCGAAGATGCTGCAGGCGAACAACACTGCCTTCCCGGAGGCTGCGGGGGCCGCCGCGGACAAGGCGTTGGGGAAGAGCGACCTGACAAGCTTGACCCACGAGAAGTTCGGAACCGGCGAGAAGCCGTACAACGCGGCGTATTCGGACTGGAAAACAAACACACTGAAGCCCGCGTCCGACACCCACTGGTGAGGAATGAGCATGGACCTGAATTCGGCGCAACGCATTGTCGAGGCCGAAGCCGCCCGCACCGGACTCGGCACCGGCCCCAACCGGCGGCTCCGTCTGACGCTGATCATCGGAATGCCGCTGTTCCTGCCGGTATTGGGAATTATGATCCTGGTGCCGAAGTCCCTGATGAATGACGTGCTCTACGTCTATGAGGCCGGGATCGTCGGCTGCCTCCTGCACTACGTCTGGGTGTTCGCGAAGTACCCCCGTCATGCGGGCCGTCCGCCCTACCTCACCCGAGATCTGGCCATGGGCGGCGGCTTCTTCCTGCCCTCGCTGTTCTTCGGCTTCTGGCCGGGCATGATCGCCGCCCCGGCGTGGGCGCTCTTCATAGGCGTTGCCTATGCCGTGGAAGCGACGCGGGGGCGCAATGACCACCGTTGAGCACCGCCGGGCCCCGAATGGCTTCAACCTGGTGCCGCCGCCCGGCTGGGACGCGATTCCACTGCACACGGGTACTCAGGAGGCGATGGACCGCGTCGTCCAATAGGCCGTCAGGCTACTGCCCGTCGGTTTCCCCAAGGACGACATTCCGAAGGCCCGGCTGAAGCTCACTCAGGAGATGAGGAAGGTCGTCCGCCGGGAAGCGGTCCTGGTCGAGCTCGCCTCCGAGACCCCCGGAGCCGAGATTCGGGAGCTCGACGACACCGCCGCCCTGCGCTCGGAGCGAGATGTAGCGGTCGACGCGGCCCAGGGCGTCGACGTCGCTCACCGCCGGGTCGAGTACTTCGTGCCGATCCCGGGCAGCACGCCTGACCAGTACTACTCCAATGGCGGCCAAGCCGGTCAGGTGCTGGTTCGTCTCTCGAACGTCGAGTGAATGAGCGGACGACACAGGAACGGACATGACGACGAACACCACCAGCGGTCACTCCTCGGCCCGCAGCTCGCTCTTCCGGGCGGCGCCACTACCTGAGCCTCCCGGGGCACCGGACCGTTGGCCGGATCGCGGCTCCCGCTTGCAGGACCAGGCGACGACGCTCGGCATGCTGGTCCGCGAGGACCTCTCGCGCGGCCGCGCCCTCGTTTTCCTCATGTGCGCCGGCGTCGTGACACTCGTCGCCGGACTGCTCCCCGCGATGGTGATCGATGCCGCGGACTCCGAGTCGAGCGACACCACCGACGTCGCGGTGACGGTCGTACTGGGAGTTGTGCTGCTGGCCATCGTCGCTGTTCCGGCGCTGCTCATCCTCCGCGCACTGCGCAAGCGGTCGGCCCGACGCCTTGAGTTGCTTCGACAGTGGGCGGCAGCAGACCGCGGGCATGACTCGGACTTCCCCACTGGCTACGGCACGGAGGGGTATCCACACGGTCGCTTCTTCTATTCGGCACTGGTGCTTGTCCTTGCTCTCATCTTGGTGATCGTTGCCCTCGCCGGAATGTCCGACCCCTCCGTCCTCGGGCTGTTGCCCTGCCTGGTCGTCGCGGGGCTCTTCGCCTGGAGCACGATCAGGAAGTATGCGGCTCGGTATGGCTGGGCCGAACGGGAACGAGTGATCCGTGCCCGAGCTCGCAGGAGAGAACTGCACCGAGCCCAGTTGGCACAAGCAGCATCGGCCGAGTCGCCGAAGACCTACCTCTCGGGCACGCGAATTCATCCCGCACTGCTCTACGCGGCTCCCTTCAGCCCCGCTGCCATTGTCACCGTGGTCTTCGTCGTCGCACGCCCACAAGACGCCTCCGGTCTGGCCGTAGCGGGCCTGCTGGCGTTGCTGGTCATCGTGTTGGGGGTGCCCATGGTCGTGCGTAGGCGCCGCCACGAGCAGGCCGAACTCGGTTCCGCTGCGAGTTCCCTCGCCTCGGTCTTCACCGGCGGAGCGGTGGTGCACGCAGTGCGCTACGGACTCGGGGAGCCGGACGGCCAGTCCGCCGGGGCGGTCTCCTCTCCTTGGGACCGCGGCCCTTCGCGCACCGGGGCGCTGGCAGTCGACGGGGGTGCCTTGCTGGCTCGCGGGACGGACGGGGCTGCCCTGGATCTGCCGCTCACCGAAGTACAGGGTGCAGTCCTTGTCGGCAGCGGTGTGGCGTGGCTTCCCCCCTCGGTCGACGTGCTGCTTCGCTCGGGAGAGGCGATCGAATTCCGGTCGCCCGATGCCAAGGCCATCACAGATGCCCTGGCCGACGTAGGCGTGCCTGTGGCGACTGCCTAGCAACACCTTCGAACGGTGGGCAGTGCGTCCGGCCAGGGCCGTCGCACCGCCCGCTTCTCGGTAGCCCTTCAGCCGGCGAAAGAGTGCTCGACAGCAACTTGCGTGCTTGTCACGCCGTCGGGCCGGGTTGGTCGGGGGCAGAGCACCAAGCCGGGCTTCGTGCTACCGCAGACGCCCCGCCCGGCTCTTTCCCTTCCCCTTCTTCCGAAGCCTCCGCACCCGTACCCGCTCCCCAGCCGCTTCTTCCTCGGCCCGTGCCCTGGTCCAGCGGTGGACGAGCCAGCCCACCAGGCCGGCGCTGATGACGTAGCCCAGAAACGCGCTGCCGGTGCCGGGGATGTAGGCACAGCTCTCCAAACGGCAGTTCTTGCCGGGCAGTCCACTCAGCAGATAGAAGAGCGGCCCGAACGCGGCCGCGCAGCAGACCGCCGTGCCCGCGGCATGCAAGCCACGCGCCAGGCGTGTGCGGCCCGAGGCTCCGGCCGCGAACCGCAACCCTCCGGTTGCTCCGAGCACGGTGATCACGCCCAGGACGGCACCGACCGCCCAAGAGCCGCCTGGCAGGTCCACCAGCGTCGGCACCGTCTCGCGCGCGAACCGCTTCCACATGCCCATGACCAGCAGAATTGCGCCCACCCCGACCACCAGGCAGAGCATCGCCCCAGCAATACCGAAGCCGTCTCGCGCCCCGAACCGGACGTGGGCTCCTGCCTCTTCGGCCGGTTTCCGCACCTGCCGTCCGCTCACAGCACCCACCGCAGCGAGCCGGCCATGGCCTCGCACATCCGCTCCATCGGGCCGGACAACCCCATGAGTGGTGCCGAGAAGGAGAGCGTCTTGAGCTGAGTGCGCCAGCCCTCCTGCATGAGGTCGATGCGGAACCACTCCCGCGGGACCAGCAGCTTGTAGTCCCGCGGGACATCCACCCGTGATGAGACTTCGCCCCGTGGAGACTCATTCACCCCGGCATCGCCCTCCGGCATGATCCAGCGAACCTCTATGCCGTCGTTGCCCGTGACGCCATGCTGGGCTTCCTCAACGGTGTCCGTGGCCATTTGCGCCTTTACTCTCGGACTGTTCGTAGTCATCCACTTCAGGAAGGAATGTCGCTGCAAAAGCGCAGGGCCCGTAGTGCGGATAGTGAGCGAGGATATCCGCTCCTCCCCGTCGAGCGACGTGCGCGACCTTTCGGTACGTTGCCGACACCAATCCTGTTCCGCGTCGGCGAGGAGATTCTTGACGTGACACCTACGAGCAAGCAGCGCGTGGCAACGGACCGCCTCGGCATCCAAGCCGAAGCCGGCGACTGGTGCTGGATCGACAAGATCCCGAAGCCCCCGGCGGACGTACTGCAGGCCGCGGGCAACCCCCGTCTCCGCCCTGCTATGCGGCCCCCGCTGGGCATGCTCGGCGTGGTGCTCGGTGCACCTTTCATCCCTCTCGTGATGCTTTTGAGTCTTCTGGCCGAGGCGGAAGAAGCCGTCAAGCGAGCCCTCGACACGAAGGAGGAAAAGGAACAGCGGCGGGCCAAGAAGGAGGAGGACAGGCGCCGGGACACCGCCATCGCCCGACAAGGCCTCGACAAGGTCTTCGACGGAGACTGGCACGGTAACGCCGGGCAGTTCCTGCTGCGTTGGTACAGCCACTCCACCCACCACGAGCGCATGCTGTTCGCGACCCAGGAGGGAATCGTCCTGGCGGCTCCGCCGCAGCGCGTCAGCGTGGGGCGGGAGAGGCGCATGCAGATCGTTGCGCGGATTCCGGTCTCCGACGCAACCCTCGTCGACCCGTTCTCCGGCGAGTTCGAGACGAGGCTGCTGCTCATACGCTTCCGTGACGGATCGTGGCTGCGCGTCGATACGGAAGAGCTCCGCAGCGAGCTGCACATGCACCTGCTCCGGCAGCCTGTCCCCGACAGCTGACGGGTCTCGGCCGACCGGACGACGCCTGCCCGGTGCGGGCGGCAGCGGA
>NZ_JBHUQX010000083.1:0-26377 GCF_042674225.1 Streptomyces sp. NPDC056948 | reverse complement strand
GCTGTGTGTACGGGTGTCAGATCACCGACTGCGAACTGCTCGGCGTCCCTTCACTGCTCTGCGGCGCGCTCGCGGTGGTGTTCGTGGGCGCGCTCGGCGCCGGGCCGCTGGCCGAGTCGGAGGTGGACGGGCTGGTCGTGGGCGGGGTCGTCGTCGGCGTGGGCTCCCCGGTGTCCGTCGGGGTCGGCGTCGGCGAGGGCGGCGTGGAACTCGACGGCGGCTTGGTCGGTGAGGACGGCGGCCTGGTCGGGGTCGTCGGCGGCTTGGAGGACGTCGGCGGCTTCGAGGTCGTCGGCGGCTTGGACGTCGACGCGGGGTCGCTCGGATCCTGCGAACCGCTCGGTTCGTCCGTCGGCGTCGGATCGTCCGACGTGCCGAGTGTGCCGTCCGGACCGGGGTCGGTCGGGCGGCTGGTCGCCGCGCCGGTGTCGTCGCCGCCCTCGTTCGCCGCCGGGTCGGCGCCCAGGCTGCCGTCGCCCAGGCCCTGGCTGGCCGAGGGGTTGACGCCGACCTGGTCGGACGGCGGGTTCCGGTCCTTGTCGGAGGTGGCGCCGAGGGTCACCACCGTGCCGAGCACGGCGACGAGCAGGGCCCCGGCGCCCGCGGCCACCAGGTTGCGACGGGCCAGGCCCTTGAGGCCGCCCCGGGCCTTGCGCGAGGGCGCGGACGAGCTGTGGTGGGTGACCACGGTCGGCGAGGCGGGCTGCTGGAGCGTCGGGAACGCCGCCGGAACACCGCCGGCCGGGGACACCGACTCCTCGTACCGGGCGTCGGGCACCTCCTCCCCCGCGGTCGGCCCGAGCCCGATCGGGGTGCCCGAGCGGTCGGAGACCAGGGCGAGGGCACGCCGGCCGGCGACGGTGCCGCGCTTGTCGGCCAGGGCGCCGCGCAGGCCGATGGAGGCCTCCAGTTCGGCCCGGGCCCGGTCGAGCCGACCGCCGCACAGGGCGAGGATGCCGAGCTCGTGATGGAAGTAGGCCTCCTCGGCGACGTCCCCGGCCAGCCGGGCGGCCTCGGCGCCGGCCCGCAGGGACCGTTCCCAGGCGCTCCAGTGCAGTCCGGCGGCGAACGCGGGGGCGGCGGTGCGGGCCAGGTGCACGGCCGCGCTCTCCTCGCCCTCGGCGGGCGGCCGGGTGAGGGGCCCGAGGACGGCCAGTGCGGCGAGGACGGCGTCGGACTCGGCGCACACGCGCTCCGGGGTGACCGAGGGGTGCCCGGCCCACCAGGAGTAGTGCTGGGCGGCGCTGCGGGCGCCTGCCTCGGCCTCGTCGGCGTATCCGGCGGCCTCGAGCTGGGCGGGCACGCCCGCGGCGAGCCGGTAGCGGGAGCCGACCGGGGAGACCAGGCCGCAGACGGCCAGTTCACCGAGGGCGGCGTCCGCGTGGGTGTCGCCGACCAGGGCGGGCAGATGCGCCTGGTGCGGGACCTCGCCGCCGAGGGCGACGGCGAACCGCAGGGTGGCGCGGGCGGAGGCGCTCAGCCGGGAGGCGAGCAGCGGGGCGGGGGCGGCGGCCTCGCCGAGCGAGGGCAGGGGTACGTCGTCGCCGTCGGCGGCGTCGTACGCCTCGGCCGGGGGCGTGTCCTCGAAGACGCCGAACTCGTCGACGGCATTCGTCCCGGCGCGCAGGTGGTCGCGCTGTCGCAGCAGGGCACCGGCCTGGACGAAGCGCAGCGGCAGGCCCTCGGACTCGAACCAGAGGTCACCCGCCCAGTTGGACTCCTCCTCGGTGAGGGACCGGCCGACGGCGTGCTCCAGCAGGTCGAGTCCGGCCGCGCGTTCCAGGCCGCCGAGGACGACCTCCTCGACGGCGGCGCCGGCGGAGGGGGCGGGCACGTCCGGGGTGGCGCCCAGCAGGAAGGCGCACTCCGGGGTCGCCTCCAGCAGCTCGTCGAGCGCGGCGCCGCCGAACTCGATGTCGTCGAGGACGACGACCGCGCCGATCTCACGGAGGTGGGTGAGCAGTTCATCCTGGTCCGGGCGGTACAGGGGGGCGCTGAAGACGGCACGGAAGAGCTCGTACCGCAGGTCGCCGGAGGTGCGGCCGAAGCCGTTGAGGCGGACGACGCCGTCGGGGGCGAGGTCCGAGCAGTCCTCGGCGACGAGGTCGAGGAGGCGGGTGCGGCCCGAGCCGGCGGGTCCGGTGAGGCGGACGGAGCGGCCGCGGGCGAGCAGGCGCACCAAGCGCTCGCGTTCGTCCTGGCGGGCCAGCAGGGGCAGGGCTGGACGCGCGGGGCCGGGCGGGACGGGCGGCAGGGCCGCGCGCTCGGCCTCGGCGCGTTCGGCCGTGGTGAGCTTCACCGGCCGGGCGGGCCGTTCGGCGGGCGGGCAGGCCTCTATCTCGCTGCCGTCGACGGGGTTGACCGTCAGCAGGAAGTCGCCGGCGACGAGCCGCACCGTGCGGGCGAGCGCGGGCGCGTGCTGTGCGAAGTCGGGTGTGAGGGATTCCCGGGGCGGGCGCTGGCGCGGCCCCTGGCCGTCGCCTTCGTGGCCGCACTCCTCGGGTCCCCGGGTGTTCGGGTCCATAAGACAAGCCCCCCAAAAGCGGGTGTGTGCTGTGAAAGCCCCTCCCGGCCTTGCTGCACACCGCGCTGTCGCTTCTGGTCCGGGCCCGCTCGAAGGGTGGCAAGGCAGCGGGCAGCCGAACCCTAAACCATTCGCACAGTATCTACGACAGTCCGGGGTACCGCGGCGTCCGAGACGTCACGGTCTCGTGAGGATTGTGCACGTCGCACGATTCGACAAGGTCCGTCCGGGTCTCCCCGGTCGCCCGGTTCACACCCGCACTCCGGCGTCACACGCGGGGCAGTGTCTCCACCCCGATGCCCCCCTCGATCGCCAGGATCCGGTGCAGGCGGGTGGCAACCAGCAGGCGCTGCATCTGCGGCGGTACACCGCGCAGCACCAGGCGCCGGCCGCAGCGGCCGCCCCGCCGGTGGGCTCCCATGATCACACCCAGTCCGGTGGCGTCCCAGGAGTCCAGTTCGGACAGGTCGAGCACGAGGTCGCCGACTCCGTCGTCGACGGCCGAGTGCAGGACCGTACGGGCGTCCGCCGCGCTCCGGACGTCGAGGCGGCCCCCGACGACCAGCTCGGCGTGGTCGCCCCTGATGTACATATGCGCTCCCCGTGCGTGCGTCTCGTGCTCCGCGTTTCTGATGCCGGTGATGCAACCTCTGACTGTGTGGAGGCGGCAGAGGTTGCTTCCTGTAAGCGAACCGATACCGAATTCACCCGGGGGTGTGATGCCCCCGGGGCATGTGCGGTTTCAGTGCTTGTAGAAGCCCTGCCCGCTCTTGCGTCCGATGTCACCGGCGTCAACCATCCGGCGCATCAGCTCGGGAGCCGCGAACTTCTCGTCCTGGGACTCGGTGTAGATGTTGCTGGTGGCGTGCAGCAGGATGTCGACGCCCGTCAGGTCCGCCGTCGCCAGCGGTCCCATGGCGTGGCCGAAGCCCAGCTTGCAGGCGAGGTCGATGTCCTCGGCGCTCGCCACGCCCGACTCCTGCAACTTCGCGGCCTCGACGACCAGGGCGCAGATGAGACGGGTCGTCACGAAGCCGGCGACGTCGCGGTTGACGACGATGCAGGTCTTGCCGACGGACTCGGCGAACTCCCGGGCCTTGGCGAGGGTTTCGTCGCTGGTCTTGTAGCCGCGGACGAGTTCGCAGAGCTGCATCATCGGCACCGGCGAGAAGAAGTGCGCGCCGACGACCCGCTCGGGGCGCTCCGTGGCGGCCGCGATCTTGGTGATCGGGATGGCGGAGGTGTTGGAGGCGAGGATCGCCTCGTCCTTCACGAGCTTGTCGAGGGCGCGGAAGATCTCGTGCTTGATCTCGAGCTTCTCGAACACGGCCTCGACGACGACGTCCGCGTCGGCCACGGCGTCCAGGTCGGTGGTGGCGGTGATCCGGGCGAGGGCGGCGTCGGCGTCGTGCGCCTCCAGCTTGCCCTTGGCGACGAACTTGTCGTACGAGGCCTTGATGCCGTCGGTGCCCCGCTTCAGCGCCTCGTCGGTGACGTCGCGCAGGACGACGTCCCAGCCCGCCTGTGCCGAGACCTGGGCGATACCGGCTCCCATGAGGCCGGCTCCGATGACGGCGAGCTTCCCTGCCACGTTACGACTCCCTGCTGACACGGCTCTTATGTATGCCTCTCGGGCGGACACTAGCGCTCGTGAGGCGCTGTGTGACCGCTAAGTAACGCGCGTCACGTCTCACATGACGGACATCACACCGGGCCGGGTCATTCGGGGTCTCGTACGGCGTAGTTGAGCACCTTCTCGCTCAACAGCTCCTCGATGTCGTCGAGGAGGACGAGCATCTCTCGTGACACTTCGTCCGGGTTGCGCCCCTTGACCATCTCGCGGCCGATGGCGACGAAGACGGTGCCGTGGATCCAGCAGATCTGACCGGCGATCAGCCCCGGCAGGGGGTCGCCGTCAGCGGCGCCGGACTCCTCGCGGAGGGTCGCCTCCAGGTTGTCCTGGAGTTCCTGCTGGATGCTCCACAGCCGGGAGCGCAACGGCGGCGCCTCGTCGATGCAGCGCATGAAGCGGTCGTAGCCCTCGATGAGGCCCATCCGGGGCGAGACGGCCTCGGTCTCGGCGCGCAGTTCGCGCAGCACCGCCCGGGCGGCCGACTCTCCCGTGTCCCGGCCGCGCACCCAGCGGGGGAGGCGGTCGACGACGCCCTGGGAGCGGTCGAAGAAGAGGTCCTCCTTGGCCGGGAAGTAGTTGTAGACGGTGTTCACGGAGACGTCGGCCGCCTCCGCCACCTCCGCGATCGTCACCGTCACGAACCCGTGTTCCAGGAACAGCCCGGTGGCGATGTCCGAGATGCGCTGCCTGGTCTCGCGCTTCTTCCGCTCCCTGAGCCCCTCAGCCATGTCCGAATCCTAGCTTCCCTGGGGCTTCCCAAAACTTGAAGTCATTGCAAACTTTAAGAGACTCTGTTTTTCTATGGTCATGGAGAACAGGGGCATGGAGAACAGAGGCACGGCAATCATCAGTACGGCCGGTCTGGCCCGTACCTTCCAGACGAAGGGCGGCCCGGTCCAGGCCGTGCGCGGCATCGACCTGACCGTCCGCGAGGGCGAGATCCTCGGCTTCCTCGGCCCGAACGGCGCCGGCAAGACGACGACCCTGCGGATGCTGACGACCCTGCTGGAACCGACCGGCGGGGCCGCCGCCGTCGCGGGCCACGACCTGGCGACCGACCCGGCGGGGGTGCGGCGGGCCTGCGGCTACGTGGCGCAGTCCGGCGGGGTGGACCCGCAGATCACCGTGCGGGAGGAGCTGGTCACCCAGGGGCGCCTGTACCGGCTGACCAGGGCGCACGCCGCCGAGCGCGCCGAGGAACTCGCCCGCGACCTGGGCCTCACCGAACTGCTCGACCGCAAGTGCGCCGCGCTCTCCGGCGGACAGCGGCGCCGCCTGGACATCGCGATGGCGCTCACCCACCGCCCGAAGGTGCTGTTCCTCGACGAGCCGACGACCGGTCTCGACCCCGGCAGCCGCGCCGACCTGTGGGACCTGGTGCGCCGGCTGCGCGACGAGCACGGCACGACCGTCTTCCTGACCACCCACTACCTCGACGAGGCCGACGCGCTCTCCGACCGGCTGGTCGTCGTCGACCAGGGGGTGGTGGTCGCCGAGGGCACCCCGAGCGCGCTGAAGCTCCGGTACGGCGGCTCGCTCGACGCCTCGCTCCAGGACACGTTCCTCGCCATCACCGGCCGCAGCGCCGCGCCCGCCGACCAGACTCCCGTCGCCGTTTAGGACCCAGAGGACACAGAGGACCCCCGATGCTGTTGCACGACACCGCGCTCGTCTACGGGCGCTATCTCCGCCAGTCCCTGCGCTCCCGTTTCGCGCTGCTCTTCGGCGTCCTGATGCCGCTGCTGTACCTGCTGTTCTTCGGTCCCCTGCTCACGGACCTGCCGCTCGGCGAGCAGGGCAGCTCCTGGCAGGTGCTCGTTCCCGGTCTGCTGCTCCAACTGGGCCTGTTCGGGGCGTCGTTCGCCGGTTTCTCGATCATCATCGAGAAGGGCCACGGGGTGGTCGAACGCATGCGCGTCACCCCGGTCAGCCGACTGGCCCTGCTGCTGGGCCGGGTGCTGCGGGACGCCACGGTGTTCGTCTTCCAGGCGGTGCTGCTGGTAGTGGCGGCCATCGCGATGGGTCTGCGGGCCCCGCTGGCCGGCGTTCTGATCGGCTTCGGGTTCGTCGCCCTGCTCTCGCTCTCGCTGGCCTCGCTGTCGTACGCGCTGGCCATGAAGCTGGACACCCCGCAGAGCTTCGGCCCGGCGATCAACGCGCTGACCATGCCGTCCATGCTGCTGTCCGGCCTGATGCTGCCGATGACCCTGGGCCCGGCCTGGCTGGACGTCCTGTCGCACCTCATGCCGTTCCGCTATCTGGTGGACGCGGTGCGCGACGCGTACGTCGGCAGCTACGCGACGGCACCCATGCTGTACGGCGTCCTGGTGGCTGTCGGCCTCACGGCTCTGTCCGTGACAGTGGGCACACGCGTGTTCCGAACCGCCGGAGCATAACTACGCTGGCCACATGGTCAATCTGACGCGCATCTACACCAGGACCGGCGACCAGGGCACCACCGCCCTCGGCGACATGAGCCGGGTCGCCAAGACCGACCTCAGGATCTCGGCGTACGCCGACGCCAACGAGGCGAACGCGGCGATCGGCGCGGCGATCGCCCTGGGCGGCCTGGACGAGGAGGTCGTCAAGGTCCTCACCCGTGTGCAGAACGACCTGTTCGACGTGGGTGCGGACCTGTCGACGCCGGTGGTGGAGAACCCGGAGTTCCCGCCGCTGCGGGTCGAGCAGTTCTACATCGACAAGCTGGAAGCGGACTGCGACCACTTCAACGAGCGGCTGGAGAAGCTGCGGTCCTTCATCCTGCCGGGCGGCACCCCGGGCGCGGCCCTGCTCCACCAGGCCTGCACGGTCGTACGCCGGGCGGAACGCTCGACGTGGGCCGCCCTGGAGGTGCACGCCGAGACGATGAACCCCCTGACGGCGACCTACCTCAACCGCGCCTCCGACCTGCTGTTCATCCTCGCGAGGACGGCGAACAAGCAGGTCGGAGACGTGTTGTGGGTGCCGGGCGGAGAGCGCTAGGTTCTCCCCCGGGCGGCATGCCAGAGGCCGTTGGCGGAGAGGACCCCGCCGGCGATCATCATCACGATGCCGACCTTGGTGAGGGTGACGACGGGGACGTCCACGTCTCCGGTGAAACGCCACAGCAGCAGGCCGATCAGGAAAGTGACGACGCCTTCGGTCAGATACTGCTTCGCCTTGGTCATGACTGGATCCTTTCCTTCGATGTGCTGACGGTGGTGTCCTGCTCCCCGGCGGTGGGCTTCCGCGGCCATATGAAGTAGCTCAGCGCGATCAGGCCGTGGATGCCGGCCGCGCGCCAGGCCGTGAAGCGCCAGCTCTCCAGGGAGGTGACGCGGCTCGGGTCGTCCACGTACCAGATGGCGCCCTGGAGCAGCACGGTCGCGACGACCGCGCCGATCAGCGTGCCCAGCCAGATCCTGGCCTCGTGGCGCGCTCGGGCCATGCCGTCGCGCGGGGGCTTCTGCGGAGGCGGGGCACCACCGAACCGGTGGGCCGCGTGGCCGTCGAGCCACTTCACGGTGCGGTGGCCGTGCCCGACGGTGTAGCCGATGTACAGCGCGGCCAGGCCGTGCGTCCAGTTCGGGTCGGCACCGTTCTTCAGGTCCAGCGCGGTGGCGACCAGCAGGACGACCTCCAGCAGCGGCTCGCAGAGCAGCAGCGCCAGGCCGGTGCGCGGCATCTTCAGCAGGTAGCGGGCGCCCAGTCCGGCGGCCAGCAGTACCCAGAAGCCGATCTCGCAGGCTGCGATCAGTGCGACGATCACGGTTCGCTCCTCTCGGTCACCTTCAAGGCTCCCGGTCGGTGCGGCCTGAATCGTCGTCGCGACTGACGAACCCTCGGTACATCGAAAGATGCAGCCAGGGACCCTACGCGCGGATCACGCGTGGGGCGCCACGGCCGTGTTGGATGGAGTCATGGCCGTACGACTCCCCCGCCCACGCCGCTTCGACGTCTACATCGCGGCAGGCGGCCTGCTCGGCGGACTGCTGCTGTGGGGCCTCGGACTGGCCACCCGCCCGCACACCGAGGCGTACGTGCTCCTGCCGGGCCGCTGGCCGGTGCTGCTGCCGCTCTTCGTCATGGCCGGCTGCGAGCTGCTGCGCCGGGCCGCCCCGCGCACCGCCCTGCTCACCGGCACGGCCGCGATCGTCCTGGACACCCTCACGCAGGGCAGCCTGGTCACGATCCTGATGTACACCGACCTGATGTACGCGGCGGTCCTGTACGGCACGCCCTCCTCGGCCCGCCGCATTCCGCGGATCACCGGGTTGCTCTCGGTGATCGGGGCCGTGGTGCCTTTCGCCCTGTGGCGCGAGCCCGAGGCGCTGCTGATCGGTGTGATCACGGGCATCGTGGCCTTCGGCCCCGCCGCCACCGGCCTGATCGTCCGCAACCACCGCGACGCGGCCGAGTCCGCCCGGCTGCGCGCCGAGCAGACCGCGCTGCTCGCCGAGATGGACCGCACCCAGGCCGTGACCGCCGAACGCGCCCGGATGGCCCGCGAACTGCACGACATGGTCGCCAACCACCTGTCCGCGATCGCCATCCACTCCACCGCCGCCCTCTCCCTCGACGACCCGAAGACCTCCCAGGACGCCCTGGTCGTCATCCGCGAGAACAGCGTGGAGGGGCTCTCGGAGATGCGGCGGCTGATCGGCATCCTGCGCGACAGCAGCGGTGACCTGGAACCGGCCGCTGCCCCGACGCTCGACGGCCTCGACTCGCTGGTGGAGGGCGCCCGCGCCAACGGCCTCGACGTCACGCTGGACACCGGCCAGGGCGAGGTGCCGGCACCTGTCGAACTCGCCGCCTACCGCATCGTGCAGGAGTCGCTGACCAACGCCCTCAAGCACGCCGCCCCGGGCCGGGTGACCGTGTCCCTCGCCATGGGGGCACCTCCCATGCCCTCAAGGCAATGGGGGAGGGAGGGCTCGCTCGTCGTCACCGTGACCAGCCCGTACGGTGACCGGGACGCTCCCCGCGCGCCCGGCTCCGGCGCCGGTCTGGTCGGCATGCGCGAGCGGGTGGCGCTGCTGGACGGCACGTTCGAGGCCGGCCCCGAAGGCTCGCCGGACGGCAAGATCTGGGCCGTACGCGCCACACTCCCCGTGAACGACACCGTCGAAGGAGACACCGCATGAGCCGGCCCATCCGGGTCCTGGTCGCCGAGGACCAGTCCGCCGTCCGCGCCGGACTGGTCCTCATCCTGCGCAGCGCGCCCGACATCGAGGTGGTCGGCGAGGCGGCGGACGGCGAGCAGGCGGTGGCGCTGGCCCGCGAGCTGCGGCCGGACCTGGTGCTGATGGACGTTCAGATGCCACGCCTGGACGGGGTGTCGGCGACCCGCCAGGTCGTCACGGAACAACTCGCCGATGTGCTGGTGCTGACCACCTTCGACCTCGACGAGTACGTCTTCGGGGCGCTGCGGGCGGGCGCGTCCGGCTTCCTGCTGAAGAACACCGAGGCGAGGCAGTTGCTGGAGGCCGTACGGACGGTCGCGCGCGGGGAAGGGCTGATCTCCCCGGCGGTCACGCGGCGGCTGATCGCGGAGTTCGCCGCGAAGCCGACGCGGGAGCCCACGGCCGACCCGGCCGTCCTGGACCGGCTGACCCGGCGCGAACGCGAGGTGCTGTCCTGTCTGGGCGAGGGCCTGTCCAACGCGGACATCGCCGACCGGCTCGAGATGGCCGAGGCGACCGTGAAGACCCATGTCAGCAGGCTGCTGGCGAAGCTGGAGCTGCGCAGCCGGGTACAAGCGGCGGTGCTGGCGCAGGAGTTGGGTATCTGACCCGACCGTGGGGAGCGGTGGTCCAGACCTATTGACCGGTGGTCCAGACCTTTCTATTCTCACCGCACCATGAGGGGCGTGAGGCTCAGTCACGCCCCGACCACCCCACAAGGGAGGCGCAGCATGCGCTTCAGACACAGAGCCGCGGCAGGGTTCGCGACCCTGTTGCTCCCGCTGGCCGGTCTCGTCGGCCTCGCGAGCCCCGCCGAGGCCGCGACATCCGCGACCGCCACCTACGCCAAGACCCAGGACTGGGGCTCCGGCTTCGAGGGCAAGTGGACGGTGAAGAACACCGGCACGACCGCCCTCAGCTCCTGGACCGTCGAGTGGGACTTCCCCTCCGGTACGTCCGTCACCTCCGCCTGGGACGCCGACGTCACCTCCTCCGGCACCCACTGGACCGCCAAGAACAAGTCCTGGAACGGCACCCTCTCCCCCGGCGCCTCCGTCTCCTTCGGCTTCAACGGCACCGGCTCCGGCTCCCCGGCGAACTGCAAGCTCAACGGCGGAAGCTGCGACGGCGGCACCGAACCCGGCGACAACGCCCCGAGCGCCCCCGGCACCCCCAGCGCCTCGGACATCACCGACACCTCGGTGAAGCTGTCCTGGAGTGCCGCCACCGACGACAAGGGCATCAAGAACTACGACGTCCTGCGCGACGGCGCCAAGGTCGCCACCGTGACGACCACGTCGTACAGCGACACCGGCCTGGCCGCGGGCACCGCCTACTCCTACACCGTCCGGGCCCGCGACACCGCCGACCAGACCGGCCCGGTCAGCGGCGCCCGCGCGGTGCGCACCACCGGCGGCACCACCGAGCCGCCGACGGGTGACAAGGTCAAGCTCGGCTACTTCACCGAGTGGGGCGTCTACGGCCGCAACTACCACGTCAAGAACCTGGTGTCGTCGGGCTCGGCCTCGAAGATCACCCACATCAACTACGCGTTCGGCAACGTCAAGAACGGTCAGTGCACCGTCGACGACACCTACGCCGCCTACGACAAGGCCTACACCGCCGACCAGTCCGTCAGCGGCACCGCCGACACCTGGGACCAGCCGCTGCGCGGCAACTTCAACCAGCTCCGCCAGCTCAAGGCCAAGTACCCGCACATCAAGGTGCTGTACTCCTTCGGCGGCTGGACCTACTCGGGCGGCTTCGGCCAGGCCGCGCAGAACGCCGCCGCGTTCGCCAAGTCCTGCAAGGCCGTCGTCGAGGACCCGCGCTGGGCCGATGTCTTCGACGGCATCGACATCGACTGGGAGTACCCGAACGCCTGCGGCCTGACCTGCGACACCTCCGGCCCGGCGGCCTTCCGGAACCTGATGTCCGCGCTGCGCACGGAATTCGGCTCGAACTACCTGGTCACGGCGGCCATCACCGCCGACGGCTCCTCCGGCGGCAAGATCGACGCGGCCGACTACGGCGGCGCCGCGCAGCACCTCGACTGGTACAACGTGATGACGTACGACTACTTCGGCGCCTTCGACAAGGACGGCCCGACCGCCCCGCACTCCCCGCTCACCTCGTACCCCGGGATCCCGCAGGCCGGCTTCAACTCGGCCGACGCGATCGCCAAGCTGAAGGCGAAGGGCGTCCCGTCCGCCAAGCTGCTGCTCGGCATCGGCTTCTACGGCCGCGGCTGGACCGGCGTCACCCAGTCCGCCCCCGGCGGATCGGCGACCGGCGCGGCTCCCGGTACGTATGAGGCGGGCATCGAGGACTACAAGGTCCTGAAGAACTCCTGCCCGGTCACGGGCACGATCGCGGGCACGGCGTACGCCCACTGCGGCAGCAACTGGTGGTCGTACGACACCCCGTCCACCATCGCCGGAAAGATGAGCTGGGCCAAGAACCAGGGCCTCGGCGGCGCGTTCTTCTGGGAGTTCAGCGGCGACACCGGCAACGGAGAGCTGGTGAGCGCGATCAACAGCGGACTGTCGTAAGAGAGTTCGGCGAGTTATGCCACGTTGACGCGCTGACCGGGCGGGGCTGCCTCGAGCCACGCGAGGAAACCGGTCAGCGCGTCTTCGCTCATCGCGAGTTCAAGACGTGAGCCCCGGTGCAGACAGGCCAGAATCACATGGTCGGAGAGGAGCGCCAGCTCCTCCTCGCCCTCCGGGACGCGGCGGCCGGCCACCTCGATCGCGGAACGCTCCAGGATGCGGCGCGGGCGCGGCGAGTACGAGAAGACGCGGTACCACTCGACGCGGTCGCCGTTGTACCGGGCCACCCCGTACGCCCAGCCCTTGCCGTTCGTCTCGCCCTGCTCAGGGGCGTCCCAGCGCAGGCTGGCGTCGAAGGTTCCGCCCGAACGCTGGATGAGCCGGCGGCGCAGACCGAAGACGAACAGTCCCACCACCACTAGAGCCACCACGATTCCGCACACAGTCAGAGCGAGGACCATCGACACCGACCTCCTCGTCTCCTAGGTAACGGAACGGAAAAAACTCCCACATCTGCCTCAGCCGCGACCGGGTCCGGATCTCTCCGGTACCCAGCCGCGGCTGAGTGACGTCATCACACGGCGGACAGGGTCAGCGCGCCGCCGTAGCCGCACGCAGACGGACGTCCGCACGGCGCTGGGCGTCCGCGTCGTCCTCCGCCTTCGCGCGCTCCAGCTCCTGCTCCGCGCGCTGGACATCGATCTCGTCCGACAGCTCGGCGACTTCGGCCAGCAGCGAGAGCTTGTCGTCCGCGAACGAGATGAAACCGCCGTGGACCGCGGCGACGACCGTCCCGCCATCGCTCGTACGGATGGTCACCGGGCCCGACTCCAGCACACCGAGCAGCGGCTGGTGACCGGGCATGACGCCGATGTCGCCGGACGTGGTGCGCGCGACGACCAGGGTGGCCTGGCCGGACCAGACCTCACGGTCGGCGGCGACCAGCGCGACGTGCAGCTCAGCAGCCAAGGTGGCTCCTCGGGTCACCACCCGGCGGTAGTGCCGGGTGTTGGTTACAAGTCTAGTGGGCGTGACAGAGGGGGCGGGACGAGCCCCGCCCCCTCATGACTCGAGCGCGGCTCGGGTCAGGAGACGCCCAGCTCCTTGGCGTTGTTCTTCAGGTCCTCGAGACCACCGCACATGAAGAACGCCTGCTCCGGGAAGTGGTCGTACTCGCCGTCGCAGATCGCGTTGAACGCGGCGATCGACTCGTCCAGCGGCACGTCCGAACCGTCCACGCCGGTGAACTGCTTGGCGGCGTGGGTGTTCTGGGACAGGAAGCGCTCCACGCGACGGGCACGGTGGACAACGAGCTTGTCCTCCTCGCCGAGCTCGTCGATACCGAGGATCGCGATGATGTCCTGCAGGTCCTTGTACTTCTGCAGGATGCTCTTCACGCGCATCGCGGCGTTGTAGTGGTCCGCCGCGATGTACCGCGGGTCGAGGATGCGGGACGTGGAGTCCAGCGGGTCCACGGCCGGGTAGATGCCCTTCTCGGAGATCGGACGGGAGAGCACCGTCGTCGCGTCGAGGTGGGCGAAGGTGGTGGCCGGGGCCGGGTCGGTCAGGTCGTCCGCGGGGACGTAGATCGCCTGCATCGAGGTGATCGAGTGACCACGGGTCGAGGTGATGCGCTCCTGAAGGGTGCCCATCTCGTCGGCCAGGTTCGGCTGGTAGCCCACCGCGGAGGGCATACGGCCGAGCAGGGTCGACACCTCGGAACCGGCCTGGGTGAAGCGGAAGATGTTGTCGATGAAGAACAGCACGTCCTGCTTCTGGACGTCACGGAAGTACTCCGCCATCGTCAGGCCGGCCAGGGCCACGCGCAGACGGGTGCCCGGGGGCTCGTCCATCTGGCCGAAGACCAGGGCGGTCTTGTCCAGAACGCCGGACTCTTCCATCTCCGCGATGAGGTCGTTGCCCTCACGGGTGCGCTCACCGACGCCCGCGAAGACGGAGACGCCCTCGTGGAGGTTGGCGACACGCATGATCATTTCCTGGATCAGCACGGTCTTGCCGACTCCGGCACCACCGAACAGACCGATCTTGCCGCCCTTGACGTACGGGGTGAGCAGGTCGACGACCTTCAGGCCCGTCTCGAACATCTCGGTCTTCGACTCGAGCTGGTCGAACGCGGGGGCCTTGCGGTGGATGGACCAGCGCTCGCCCTCGTACTCCTCGTCGGTGTTCAGCACCTCACCGAGGGTGTTGAACACCTTGCCCTTGGTGAAGTCGCCGACCGGGACGGAGATGCCCACGCCGGTGTTGACCACCTGGGCCTGGCGGACCAGACCGTCGGTGGGCTGCATGGAGATCGCGCGGACCAGGCCGTCACCCAGGTGCTGGGCGACCTCGAGGGTCAGCGTCTTCTTCTCGCCCGCCTTCGCCGGGTCGGCGACCTCGACGTGAAGGGCGTTGTAGATGTCCGGCATCGCGTCGACGGGGAACTCCACGTCGACGACCGGGCCGATGACCCGCGCGACGCGGCCCGTCGCCGTGGCCGTCTCAACAGTGGTGGTCATTTTCAGTCACTCCCCGCGGTCGCGTCGGCCAGGGCACTGGCACCACCGACGATCTCGCTGATTTCCTGGGTGATTTCGGCCTGGCGGGCCTGGTTGGCAAGCCGGGTGAGGTTCTCGATGAGATCACCGGCGTTGTCGGTTGCCGACTTCATCGCGCGCCGCGTGGCAGCGTGCTTCGAGGCGGCCGACTGGAGCAGCGCGTTGTAGATGCGGCTCTCCACGTAGCGCGGCAGCAGGGCGTCCAGGACGTCCTCCGCCGAGGGCTCGAAGTCGAACAGCGGAAGGATCTCGCCCTTGGGCTTGGCCTCTTCCGCGACCTCTTCGAGGCTGAGCGGCAGCAGCCGAGCCTCGACGGCCGTCTGCGTCATCATCGACACGAACTCGGTGTAGACGATGTGGAGCTCGTCCACGCCGCCCTCGGCCGTCTCCGTCTCGATCGCCTCGATCAGCGGGGCCGCGACCTTCTTGGCGTCCGCGTACGAGGGCTGGTCGGTGAAGCCCGTGAACGACTCCGCGACCTTGCGCTCGCGGAAGTTGTAGTGGGCGAGACCACGGCGGCCGACGATGTAGATGACGACCTCCTTGCCCTCACCCTCGAGCTGCGCGGTGAGCTTCTCCGCGGCCTTGATGGCGTTGGAGTTGAAGGCGCCGGCCAGACCGCGGTCGCTCGTGAGGAGCAGGACCGCGACGCGGGTCGGGTTCTCCGCCTCCGTCGTCAGCGGGTGCTTGGTGTTCGAACCGGTGGCGACCGCGCTGACCGCGCGGGTGAGCTCGGTCGCATACGGGGTGGAGGCCGCCACCTTGCGCTGCGCCTTGACGACGCGCGAGGCGGCGATCATCTCCATCGCCTTCGTGATCTTCTTGGTCGCGGAGACGGATCGGATGCGACGCTTGTAGACCCGGAGCTGGGCTCCCATGAGTCAGGTCCCTTCCGTCGTCACTTACCGGCAGCCGGGGTGTCCTCGCCGAGCAGCTTGCCGTCGGAGGTCTCGAACTGCTTCTTGAACTCCGCGATGGCGTCGGCCATGGCCTGGAGGGTGTCGTCCGACATCTTGCCGCCCTCGCGGATGGAGGTCAGCAGGCCCTGCTCCTTGCGGTGCAGGTACTCCAGCAGCTCCTTCTCGAAGCGGCGGATGTCGACGACCGGGACCTCGTCCATCTTGCCGGTGGTGCCGGCCCAGATGGAGACGACCTGGTCCTCGGTGGCCATCGGCTGGTACTGCGGCTGCTTCAGCAGCTCGACCATGCGCTGACCACGCTCGAGCTGCGACTTCGACGCGGCGTCCAGGTCGGAACCGAAGGCGGCGAACGCCTCCAGCTCACGGAACTGGGCGAGGTCCACGCGGAGGCGGCCGGACACCTGGCGGATCGCCTTGTGCTGGGCGGAACCACCGACTCGGGAGACGGAGATACCGACGTTCAGCGCGGGGCGCTGACCGGCGTTGAACAGGTCCGACTCCAGGAAGCACTGGCCGTCGGTGATGGAGATGACGTTGGTCGGGATGAACGCCGAGACGTCGTTGGCCTTGGTCTCGACGATCGGCAGACCGGTCATCGAGCCGGCACCCATCTCGTCGGAGAGCTTGGCGCAGCGCTCCAGCAGGCGCGAGTGCAGGTAGAAGACGTCACCCGGGTAGGCCTCACGGCCCGGCGGGCGGCGCAGCAGCAGCGACACCGCGCGGTAGGCGTCGGCCTGCTTCGACAGGTCGTCGAAGATGATGAGGACGTGCTTGCCCTCGTACATCCACTGCTGACCGATGGCCGAACCGGTGTACGGCGCCAGGTACTTGAAGCCGGCCGGGTCGGACGCCGGGGCGGCGACGATGGTCGTGTACTCCAGCGCGCCGGCCTCCTCCAGAGCGCCGCGCACGCCGGCGATGGTGGAGCCCTTCTGGCCGATGGCGACGTAGATGCAGCGGACCTGCTTGTCCGGGTCGCCCGAGCGCCAGTTGTCGCGCTGGTTGATGATCGTGTCGACGGCCAGGGCGGTCTTGCCGGTCTGGCGGTCGCCGATGATCAGCTGACGCTGGCCACGGCCGATCGGGGTCATGGTGTCGACGGCCTTGTAGCCGGTCTCCATCGGCTGGTGGACCGACTTGCGGTCCATGACCGTGGGGGCCTGCAGCTCGAGGGCACGGCGGCCCTCGGTCTCGATCTCGCCGAGGCCGTCGATCGGGGTGCCGAGGGGGTCGACCACACGGCCGAGGTAGCCCTCGCCGACCGCTACGGAGAGAACCTCACCGGTACGCGAGACCGGCTGCCCCTCCTCGATGCCGCTGAACTCACCGAGGACGATGGCACCGATCTCGCGCTCCTCGAGGTTGAGGGCGAGGCCGAGGGTGCCGTCCTCGAACTTCAGCAGCTCGTTGGCCATGGCCGAGGGCAGACCCTCGACCTTCGCGATGCCGTCGCCGGCAAAGGTGACCGTACCGACCTCCTCGCGCGAGGCCGCGTCCGGCTTGTACGCCTGGACGAAGTTCTCCAGCGCGTCCCGGATCTCCTCCGGCCGGATCGTGAGCTCCGCCATCTGGGTTCCCTGCTCTCCTTGTTGGGCCCGAAGTTTCTTTGGGGGTCTGGGGGCGACCCCCAGGATTCTTCTGCACGGCCCAACCAGGGCCGTCGTAAGTACGTGGTGCTATTGAGTTGCTGCTCAGCTCGCCAGACGGCGGCTCGCGTCCTCCAGCCGGTCCGCGAGGGAGCCGTTGATGACCTCGTCGCCGACCTGCACCCGGATTCCGCCGACGACCTCGGGGTCCACGTCCAGATTGAGGTGCATCTGGCGGCCGTAGACCTTCGCGAGGGCGGCACCCAGGCGCCGCTTCTGCGGGTCGCTCAGCGGCACCGCCGAGGTGACGATGGCCACCATGCGGTCCCGGCGCTCGGCGGCGAGCTTGGACAGGGACTCCAGTCCCGACTCCAGGCTACGTCCCCGCGGCGCGGTCACGAGGCGCGTCACCAGACGCTCGGTGGCCGACTGCGCCCGGCCGCCGAGCAGGCTGCGCAGCAGCTCGCTCTTGGCCGAGGTGGTGGCCTTCCGGTCGGTCAGCGCGGCACGCAGCTCGGTGCTGCCGGAGACGATCCGGCCGAACCGGAACAGCTCGTCCTCGACGTCGTCGAGCTTGCCGGCCTTCTGCGCGGCGGTGAGGTCGGCCGTGTCGGCCAGCTGCTCCAGCGCGTCCACCAAGTCGCGCGAGCGCGACCAGCGGGAGCGCACCATGCCCGCGACCAGGTCGGCGGCCGGACCGCTGACCTGGGTGCCGAGCAGACGCTGGGCCAGCTCGGCCTTGGCCTCTCCAGCCTGCGCCGGGTCGGTGAGGACCCGACGCAGCGAAACCTCGCGGTGGAGCAGAGCGGTGACGGCGGCCAGCTCGTCGGCGAGCGAGCCCGCGTCGACGGACGTGGAGTCCGTCAACGCGTCGAGACGCTCTCGTGCGGCTGCCAGGGCCTCGCGGCTCGCTCCGTTCATCGCCCGGCCTCGGCCTTCTCCTCGAGCTCGTCGAGGAACCGGTCGATCACGCGGCTCTGGCGGGCGTGGTCCTCGAGGGACTCCCCGACGAGCTTGCCGGCCAGGTCGGTGGCGAGCTTGCCGACGTCCTGACGCAGCGCGGACGCGGCGGCCTTGCGGTCGGCCTCGATCTGCGAGTGGCCGGCGGCGACGATCTCCTCGCGCTGACGCTGGCCCTCGGCCCGCATCTCGGCGATGAGCGTGGCGCCCTGCTCCTGCGCCTCCTGGCGCAGGCGCGCGGCCTCGTGCCGGGCCTCGGCGAGCTGTGCCTTGTACTGCTCAAGCACGCTCTGGGCTTCGACCTTCATGGTCTCGGCCTCTTCGATACCGCCTTCGATCGCCGCGCGGCGCTCCTCCAGAACCTTGTTGATGTTCGGAAGCAGCTTCTTCCAGAAGAAGAAGAACACGATGGCGAAGGCGATGGTGCCGACGAGCAGCTCGGGGCCCGGAGGAATGAGCGGGTTCTGCTCTTCCTCGGCCGCCAGCTGCACCAGGTTGGCGATCACATCAGTGCCTTTCGTCGTTGCCTGTCGGTAGGGAATCTTTAGTCAATACCGAAGACGAACGGCATGACGATGCCGATGAGGGCGAGCGCCTCACAGAAGGCGAAGCCCAGGATCTGGTTGGCACGGATCAGGCCGGCGGCCTCGGGCTGGCGGGCGAGGGCCTGGGTGCCGTTGCCGAAGATGATGCCGACGCCGATGCCGGGGCCGATAGCCGAGAGGCCGTAACCGACGGAACCGATGGAACCGGAGACAGCGGCAAGGGTCTCAGTGGCAGCCATGCTGAATCTTCCTTCTCTTAACGGACCGGTGGGGGTTGGCCACCGGACGACCGGGGGTGGGGTGGGGCTCAGTGATGCTCAGCGAGAGCGCCCTGGATGTACGTGCAGGCGAGGAGTACGAAGACGTATGCCTGGACGGCCTGCACGAAAAGCTCGAAGCCGATCATGGCGATGGTCATCACGAAGGAGACACCCGCCGCCGGGACCATCCAGCTGTTCAGCAGGTACCAGGATGCGACGGTGAACATGACCAGCATCAGGTGGCCGGCGAACATGTTGGCGAAGAGTCGCACCGCGTGCGTGAACGGCCGGACGAGCAGGTTCGAGAAGAACTCGATGACCATCACGAGCGGCAGCACCGGGCCGAGCGACTTGTCGTAGCCGGTGACGTTCTTGAAGAACCCGACGAAGCCGTGCCTCTTGAAGGTCAGCGAGACCCAGGTCACGTAGACGATCGCGGCCAGGACCGCCGGGAACGCGATGATCGACGACACCGGGAACTGCGCCAGCGGGATCACGGACCAGATGTTCATGATCCAGATGAAGAAGAACAGCGAGACCATGAACGGGACGTACTTTTCGCCTTCGCGCTTGCCGAGCGTCTCGTAGACGATGCCGCGGCGGACGAAGTCGTAGCCGGCCTCACCGACCATCTGCAGCTTGCCCGGCACCACCTTGGCCTTGCCGAAGGCCGCATAGAAGAAGCCGATGACGAGGACGGTGGTGATGAGCGCCAGCAGCATCACCTTGTTGAACTCGAACCCTCCGACCGTGGCGATCGGCTTGAAGAGGAACGAGTGCAGGCCCGGTGCCGGAAAACCACACCCGTCGGACATGATCCGACAGCTCCAGTCAAAGGCGAGCTGGGTCTGGTCAGCACTCACCGGGGGCTCCTTCGGCGTGACGCATGGGTACGGCAACCTCGTTGTGTCGGCGCGGCGCGCAGCCGCGGATCGGCACTGGACTGGTGTTACGGATGTGAGGGCGGCTTTGGGGCATCGAGCCTCGCGTTCGAGCAGGCGTCAGCTCAGATGCCCGCGCCCGCGATGCCGCAGTTGGCACCGGACGATAGCAGGAGTTCCCCGTGCTCTTTATCGCGCCCCTACTCGTCACGACGATGACCCGGTCTTCTCGGGCTTCTCGCTCTTCTCGGGGTCCGGGTCGATGTAGAAGATCTTGGCCTTCATATGCGCACGAGCCTGCGCAGCCATCCACACGACGGTCGCGACGACGAGCCCGATGGCGAACGTCTTCGCATTGAAGAGAGAGGTGTCCTTGAAGAGGGCCACGAAGATCAGGAGCAGCAGGAGCTGAGTCGTATAAAGCATCAGCCCCATGGCCTGGAACAACTGCGGGAGCGTTTTTGCCGTCCGCTGCAGCACATACAGACCGACCCCCATGAAGAGGATGGCCAGCAGGGTGCCGACGGCGGCTCCCACGGCTCCCTTGCCTCCGGCCACCACGCCACTGACGGCGACCGCGACCGCACCGGCAGCCGCTGTGGGTACAGCACACTGCAAGAGGTTCCGGGCGTCATTGGACGGCATGGCGGCATCTCCGCTTTCGCAGGGGGCAGGGGTGTCGTCATGGACGAGCGTAGTCCCGGGCTGAGTGGAGTCCTCACGCCAATGGACCGTCGCACTGCGGTCCTTCGGCTCTATCCGGGGGTTCTCGTGAACCGTATCACAAACTATTTGATGCAGTCTTTACCTGGGGGTGTGCGGGCTGTCACACATGAGAGTGAAACTGCGCGTCTGAGCAAGAACAGCGCCGACTTGTCTGGTATTGGGGCGCTTCGCTCCCCCATCGCAACCCCACGACTTGGCAATGCTCTAGTCAGATTCTTACCTTGTCCCGGCCTTGCGCCGGTCCGCCAGACGCGAACGGGGGCCGATGGCGGTCGCCCCGTTGACTCCGGAGACACCGGAGACCCCTGATACGGCGGCCGCGGCCGCCGGCGTCGAGGCCTCGGGTGCGAGGGCCGCGACCGAGACACGGCGCCGGTAGCGCGGCGGCACGAAGCGCTCCATCCAGCGCGGGGCGCGCGGCGTGAAGCGCGGCAGCAGAAGCAGCAGGAGACCGATCGCGCTGAGGAACACGACGCCGAGCACGATCCACATGGACGCCGAGTTGACCGAGTAGGCGAGCGCCCCGAAGGCGATCAGCGCCGACCAGAAGTACATGATCAGCACCGCGCGGCTGTGCGAGTGGCCGATCTCCAGGAGGCGGTGGTGCAGGTGGCCGCGGTCGGCGGCGAACGGCGACTGGCCCTTCCACGTGCGCCGCACGATGGCCAGGACCAGGTCGGCGGCCGGCACCGCGATGATGGTCAGCGGCAGCAGCAGCGGGATGTAGACGGGGACCGTCTGGTGCACGGCCTCCTTCTCGGACCCGACATAGAGGTTGAGCGCGTCCGGGTCGACCTGCCCGGTGACGGAGATCGCACCGGCGGCCAGGACCAGGCCGATGAGCATGGAGCCCGAGTCGCCCATGAAGATCCGCGCCGGGTGCATGTTGTGCGGCAGGAAGCCCAGGCACATGCCCATCAGGATCGCCGAGAAGAGGGTGGCGGGGGCGGCGGCCTCGACGCCGTACGAGTACCAGATGCGGTAGGCGTACAGGAAGAACGCCGCGGCCGCGATGCACACCATGCCCGCCGCCAGACCGTCCAGGCCGTCGACGAAGTTGACCGCGTTGATGGTGATGACGACCAGCGCCACCGTCAGCAGCGTGCCCTGCCCCTGGGAGAGCGCGACCGAACCGACGCCCGGGATCGGCAGCCACAGGATCGTCAGACCCTGCACGACCATCACGCCCGCGGCGATCATCTGGCCGCCCAGCTTGATCAGGGCGTCGATCTCGAACTTGTCGTCCAGCACACCGATCAGCCAGATCAGCGCCGCCCCGGACAGCAGCGCCCGGGGTTCGTTCGACGTCTCGAAGACCTGGCTGAGGTTGGTCAGGTGATCGGCGACCAGCAGCCCCGCGCACAGGCCGAAGAACATCGCGATCCCGCCGAGCCGCGGAGTGGGTTCCCGGTGCACATCACGTGCCCGGATCTCCGGCATCGCTCCCGCCACGATCGCGAATTTCCGCACCGGCCCTGTCAGCAGATACGTCACCGCGGCCGTGATGCAGAGCGTCAGCAGGTATTCACGCACAGGCTTCCCCACAGGTCTCGCTGGCCATCACAGCCCCACACCCTAGCGATGCGCGCATATGGGTGGGGACTTCCGGGTAGCGACGATGGTTGCACGAGTGGCTGTGCACCCTGGTGCGTCTACCCCCACTCAGCGCGGATACGGCGGAAATCCACCGGCCAGCTCCCGCACTTCTTCACGGGCTCTGGCGGTCTCGGTCACGCCCCTGAGCACCCCCGCGAGCAGCTTGGCGATCCTCGCCATCTCTGCCTCCCCCATGCCCTGCGTGGTGACCGCGGCCGTGCCCAGCCTGAGGCCCCGGGCGTCGCCGTGAGGAAGCGCACAGCAGTCCAGCACCAGGCCGGCCGCGGCGAGACGGCCGCGGGCGGTGCGTCCGTCGACGCCCAGGGGTGCCGGGTCGGCCGTGATGAGGTGGGTGTCGGTGCCGCCGGTGGTGACGACCAGGCCCTCGGCGGCCAGCCGGGCCGCGAGAACCCTCGCATTGGCTACCACCTGATGGGCGTACGCGACGAACGCCGGTGTTGCCGCCTCCCCGAACGCGACCGCCTTCGCGGCGATGGTGTGCATCTGCGCGCCGCCCTGTGTGAAAGGAAACACGGCCCGGTCCACCCGCTCGGCCAGCTCCGCGCGGCACAGGATCATGCCGCCGCGCGGGCCGCGCAGCACCTTGTGGGTGGTCGCGCAGACGATGTCCGCGTACGGCACCGGGTTCGGTGCCGCTCTCCCGGCGACGAGCCCGATGGGGTGCGCGGCGTCCGCGACGAGGTAGGCGCCCACCTCGTCGGCGACCTCGCGGAAGAAGGCGTAGTCGATGTGCCGGGGGTAGGCGATCGAACCGCACACGATCGCCTTGGGCCGGCGCGTGCGGGCCAGCGTGCGCACCTGCTCGTGGTCGATGAACCCGGACTCGGCCTCCACGCCGTATCCGGCGAAGTCGAACCAGCGGCCGGAGAAGTTGGCGGCCGAGCCGTGGGTGAGGTGGCCGCCGTAGGGCAGGCCGAGGGCGAGGACCGTGTCGCCGGGGCGGAGCAGGGCGGCGTAGGCGGCCAGCACCGCCGAAGAGCCCGAGTGCGCCTGGACGTTGGCGTGGTCGGCGCCGAACAGGGCCCTGGCCCGGTCCACGGCCAGACGCTCGGCGACGTCGACGATCTCGCAGCCGCCGTGGTGCCGCGCCCCCGGGTAGCCCTCGGCGTACTTGTTGGCGAGGGCCGAGCCGAGGGCCGCCAGCACGGCCGGCGAGGTGAAGTTCTCGGCGGCGATGAGCTGGAGCGTCGTCGACTGCCGCTCCCGCTCCGCGAGCAGGACGTCGGCAAGCTCCGGGTCCTGGTGGCGCAGGACGTCGGCCTCGATGGCAGGGGTGACCGTCATGATGGGCTCCGGGCGGCGTCGACGGTGACGTACGTCCAATGTAGGCCCGGTGCCCCCGGGGCGCTCGGCTGCTACGCCTTTGCGGGGACACCCGTGAGGGCCGTGACCACCGGATCGAGTGCCTGGTGTATCTCGTCCCCGATGGACCGGAAGAACGTCAGGGGTGCTCCGTACGGGTCGTACACCTCGTCCGCCTCGGCGTTCGGGGCCAGGAGCCACCCGCGTAGAGCCGCCGCGGCACGCACCAGCGCACGCGCGCGGATGACCACGCCCTCCTCCAGGGGCGGCAGGGTCGCCGGGTCGATGGCCTTCACCAGACGGGTGAACTCCTTGAGCGTGAAGGTCCGCAGGCCCGCCGAGTGCCCCATCGAGATGACCTGCGCCCGGTGGTCCCGGGTGGCGGTCAGCACCAGGTCGGCGCGGATCACGTGCTCGTCGAGGAGCTCACGCCCGGTGAAGCCGGAGGCGTCCGCGCCGAAGTCGGCCAGGACGGTCTCCGCGTGGGACTCCATGGGCGCGCCCTCGTGACCCCAGGTGCCCGCGCTCTCCACGATCAGCCCGCCGCCCAGGATCCCCAGCCGCTCCCGCACGGCATGGCGGGTCAGCCGCTCGGTGATGGGCGAGCGGCACACATTGCCGGTACTGACGTGGAGGATGCGGAAGCTGTCACGCGGAAGCCCCACGAACGTCGTCGTGATCTCCGCCGCGCTTTCCCCGTTGCCTATGCCACGCCCCGCTCCAGGGGCCGTCAATTCGCCACCTCGAGGTCGGGTACGACCTTTCGGAGCTCGTCCGCGGAGATCGCGCCCGCGCGCAGCAGCAGCGGCACCTCACGGGTCACGTCGACGATCGACGACGGCACGTTGCCGGGGGTGGGGCCGCCGTCGAGGTAGACGGAGACGGAGTCGCCGAGCATCTCCTGCGCGGCGTCGCAGTCCTCCGGCGCCGGGTGGCCGGTGAGGTTGGCGGACGACACGGCCATCGGACCGACCTCGGTGAGCAACTCGATGGCGACCGGGTGCAGCGGCATGCGCACGGCGACGGTGCCACGGGTGTCCCCGAGGTCCCACTGGAGGGACGGCTGGTGCTTGGCGACCAGGGTCAGCGCGCCCGGCCAGAAGGCGTCGACGAGCTCCCAGGCCAGCTCGGAGAAGTCCGTGACCAGCCCGTGCAGGGTGTTCGGGGAGCCGATGAGGACGGGGGTGGGCATGTTGCGGCCCCGGCCCTTCGCGTCCAGCAGGTCGGCGACGGCCTCCGAGGAGAACGCGTCGGCGCCGATGCCGTACACCGTGTCCGTCGGCAGCACCACGAGCTCGCCACGGCGGACGGCGGACGCTGCCTCACGCAGACCGGTCACGCGGTCGGTCGCGTCGTTGGTGTCGTATCGCCGTGCCATCTTTAGCTGGCCTCCTCGTACACGTGCTGCTGGGATGAAGACTGCGAAGACTGTGGGGTGATCGGGGTGCTCACGGAAGCGCCTTGCGGGCCGTGGCGAAACGCGGGCGCTTGTTGAGGTCCGGATGGTCGGCCGCGTCGGCCCAGCCCCGCTCCTCGGTGAAGATCCACGGCACCTGGCCGCCCTGGGTGTCCGCGTGCTCCACGACCACGACGCCGCCGGGGCGCAGCAGCCGGTGCGCGGTGCGTTCCAGGCCGCGGATGAGTTCGAGGCCGTCCTCGCCGGAGAAGAGCGCCAGGTCGGGGTCGTAGTCCCGCGCCTCCGGGGCGACGTACTCCCACTCGGTGAGCGGGATGTACGGCGGGTTGGTGATGACCAGGTCGACCTGGCCGTCCAGGTCCGGGAAGGCCGTCAGGGCGTCTCCCTGGCGCAGCTCGACCCTGGACCCCTCCACGTTCTTGCGGGTCCACCTGAGGGCGTCCTCGGACAGCTCCACGGCGTACACGCGCGAGCGCGGCACCTCCTGGGCGAGGGCGAGCGCGATGGCGCCGGAGCCGGTGCACAGGTCGACGATGCACGGCTCGACGACGTCCATGGCCCGTACGGCGTCTATGGCCCAGCCGACCACGGACTCCGTCTCGGGGCGCGGCACGAACACCCCGGGGCCGACCTGGAGTTCCAGGTACCGGAAGTAGGCCCGCCCGGTGATGTGCTGGAGCGGCTCACGCGCCTCGCGGCGGGCGATGACCTCCCAGTAGCGGGCGTCGAAGTCGGAGTCCTTGACGGAGTGCAGCTCGCCGCGCTTGACGCCGTGCACGAACGCGGCGAGTTCCTCCGCGTCGGTACGCGGCGAGGGCACGCCGGCGTCGGCGAGCCGCTGGGTGGCCTGGGCCACCTCCGCGAGCAGCAGGTTCACGCAAGTCCTCCGGTACTCGTCTCCTACGTGTCTTACGCGGCCGCCAGCTTGGCCGCCGAGTCCGCGTCGACACAGGCCTGGATCACCGCGGCGAGGTCGCCGTCCAGGACCTGGTCCAGGTTGTACGCCTTGAAGCCGACGCGGTGGTCCGAGAGGCGGTTCTCCGGGAAGTTGTACGTGCGGATCTTCTCGGAGCGGTCGACGGTGCGGACCTGGCTGCGGCGGGCGTCGGCGGCCTCCCTCTCCGCCTCCTCCTGCGCCGCGGCAAGCAGCCTCGAGCGCAGGATACGCAGTGCCTGCTCCTTGTTCTGCAGCTGGCTCTTCTCGTTCTGGCAGGAGGCGACGACTCCGGTGGGAATGTGCGTGATGCGCACGGCGGAGTCGGTGGTGTTGACGGACTGTCCGCCCGGCCCGGAGGAGCGGTAGACGTCGATCCGGAGGTCGTTGGGGTTGATCTCCACGTCGACCTCCTCGGCCTCCGGCGTGACCAGCACACCGGCGGCGGAGGTGTGGATACGGCCCTGGGACTCCGTCGCCGGCACCCGCTGCACGCGGTGCACGCCGCCCTCGTACTTCATCCGCGCCCAGACGCCCTGTCCGGGCTCGGTGGCGCCCTGGCCGCCCTTGGTCTTCACGGCGACCTGGACGTCCTTGTAGCCGCCCAGCTCGGACTCGGTGGCGTCGATGATCTCGGTCTTCCAGCCGACCCGCTCGGCGTAGCGCAGGTACATGCGCAGCAGGTCCCCGGCGAACAGCGCCGACTCGTCGCCGCCCGCGCCGGCCTTGATCTCGAGGATGACGTCCGTGTCGTCACTGGGGTCGCGCGGGACGAGGAGTAGGGGCTGCTACTC
>NZ_JBHUQX010000082.1:0-26756 GCF_042674225.1 Streptomyces sp. NPDC056948 | reverse complement strand
GCCGCCGTGGCTCCGGGTACCGCCCGTGGGTCGTGCTTCGGTCAGCCGACGTTGACCGCGGACCAGGCGGCCGCGACCGCCTTGTACTCGGTGCTGCTCGCGCCGTAGAGCGCCGAGGCCGCGTTCAGGGTCGCCGTGCGGGCCTGCGCGTACTTGGTCGTCGACGTCATGTACGTCGTCAGCGCCTTGTACCAGATCTGCAGCGCCTTGGTGCGGCCGATGCCGGTGATCGTGGAGCCGTTGGAGGTGGGCGAGTTGTAGGTCACGCCGTTGATCGTCTTCGAGCCGCTGCCCTCGGACAGCAGGTAGAAGAAGTGGTTGGCGGGACCGGAGGAGTAGTGGACGTCCACGCCGCCGAGGCTGGAGGACCAGGCGTCCTTGGACGAGCCGTCCTTGCTGGGCTTGTCCATGTAGCGCAGCGGGCTGCCGTCGCCGTTGATGTCGATCTCCTCGCCGATGAGGTAGTCACCGACGTCGGAGGAGTTGTTCGCGAAGAACTCGGCGCCCGCGCCGAAGATGTCGCTGGTGGCCTCGTTCAGACCGCCGGACTCGCCGCTGTAGTTGAGACCGGCCGTGGCCGACGTCAGGCCGTGGCTCATCTCGTGGGCGGCCACGTCGAGCGAGGTCAGCGGGTTGGTGTTGCCCTCGCCGTCGCCGTAGGTCATGCAGAAGCAGCTGTCCGACCAGAAGGCGTTGACATAGGCGTTGCCGTAGTGGACGCGCGAGTAGGCCGCCTTGCCGTCGTTGCGGATGCCGCTGCGGCCGAAGGTGCTCTTGTAGAAGTCCCAGGTCACCTGGGCGCCGTAGTGCGCGTCGGCGCCGGCGGTCTCCAGGTTGGACGGGCTGCCGGTGCCCCAGACGTCGTCCGTGCCGGAGAAGAGGGTGCCGGTGCCGGAGGTGCCGCGGTTGAGGTTGTACGTCTTGTGGCCGCCGCGCGTGCCGTCCGTGAGGTTGTACGACGACCCGGACTTGGTGGTGGTCAGGTCGACCTTGCCGCTGTACGTGGTGTTGCCGGTGCCGGTCTCGATGGCCTGGTGCTCGTAGAGCTTCTTGCCGGTGGCGGCGTCGGTGACGACGTGCAGCTCGTTCGGTGTGCCGTCCTCCTGGAGGCCGCCGACGACGGTCTCGTAGGCAAGGACGGGCTTGCCGTCGGCTGCCCAGATCACCTTGCGGGGAGCGGAGCTGGCCTCGGTCTTCTCCGAGCCGGCCGCCTTGGCGAGCGTCACGGCCTGCTTCTCGGCCTTGGCGGCGGCGACCGCCGGCTTGAGGGAGGCGACCTTGATGGCGGCCTTCGTCGCTCTGGTCACGCCCTTGGTCGCGCCGGACTTCGACTCGTGCACGACGAGGTCGCCGCCGAGGACCGGCAGGCCCGCGTAGGTGCGCTCGTAGCGCGTGTGGACCGTGCCGTCGGCGTCCTTCACGACGTCCTTGACGACCAGCTTCTCCTGGTCGCCGAGGCCTATCTCTTCGGCGGTCTTCGGGGCGTCCGCCTGCTGCTCCTTGACGAGAGCCGTGCGGGCGGGCGCGGAGAGCAGGACGGGGGCGGCGGCGAGGGCCGGCTTGGAGGAGGAGTCGGCGGCGACGCTGCTGCCGGAGGTCAGACCGGTGGTGAGCAGGGCGCCGGCGGCGACGGCGGTGGCGATGGCCAGCGTGGTGCGCTTGTGACGCGCGTAGAGGGGGGTCACACGAGCTCCTTGATGTGGGGGAACTGCTGGGGTGCTGTGCGGCGGGTGGGGGAAGAGTGGCACCAAGGGCGCGTACATGTCAGGAGTAACGCGTGATGTTGGCCGGAAATCGACGACAGGCTGACGGTTCCGGGCATGTGAAGCGGGCGCCGTCCCGGGGGAGTCGAACCCACCGGGGCGGCGCCCTGACTTGGGGAACCGTTGCGGTCTACGCCCTGCGGCCTACGGGAAGGTGAGCTTCCAGCTGTTGATGTAGCCGGTGTCGATGGCCGCGTTGTCCTGGACCCGTAGCTGCCAGGTGCCGTTGGCGACCTCGGAGGAGGCGTTCACCGTGTAGGTCTCGTTGATGTTGTCCGCGCTGCCGCCGGTGCCGTAGCCCTTCAGCGTGTACGCCGTGCCGTCGGGGGCGACCAGTTGTACCTGGAGGTCACCGATGTAGGTGTGGACGATGTCCACGGCCACCTGGAGGTTCGAGGGCGCGTTGCCCGTCCGGCCGGTGACGGTGACCGGCGAGGTGACCGCCGCGCCCCGGTCCGGAATGGCCACGTCGGCGGCGTTCTCGAAGGACGTGCCGCCGCCGCCTCCGTCGCCGGGACGGGTGCCGACGTTGATGCCGGCCCACGCGTGCTGGACCGCCTTGTACTCGGCGCTGTCGGTGCCGTAGAGCTCACCGGTCGCGGCGAGGGTGCCGGTGCGGGCGCCCGCGTAGTTGGTGGTCGAGGTGAACTTGGTGGTCAGTGCGCGGAACCAGATCTTCTCCGCCTTGTCCCGGCCGATGCCGGTGACCGCAAGACCGTCCGAGGTGGCCGAGTTGTACGTGACACCGTTGATGGTCTTGGTGCCGCTGCCCTCGCTCAGCAGGTAGAAGAAGTGGTTCGCGGGGCCCGAGGAGTAGTGCACGTCGATCGAGCCGATGCCGGAGTACCAGCTGTCCTTGGACGCGCCGTCCTTGCTCGGCTTGTCCATGTAGCGCAGCGGGGTCCCGTCGCCGTTGATGTCGATCTCCTCGCCGATGAGATAGTCACCGACGTCGGAGGAGTTGTTCGCGTAGAACTCGACGGTCGAGCCGAAGATGTCGCTCGTCGCCTCGTTCAGACCGCCGGACTCGCCGCTGTAGTTGAGGCCCGCGGTGTTCGACGTCAGCCCGTGGGTCATCTCGTGGGCGGCCACGTCGATCGACGTCAGCGGGTTCGCGTTGCCCGAACCGTCGCCGTACGTCATGCAGAAGCAGCTGTCCGACCAGAACGCGTTGACGTAGTTGTTGCCGTAGTGGACCCGGGAGTATGCGCCCACGCCGTCGCCGCGGATGCCGCTGCGGCCGTGCACGTTCTTGTAGTAGTCCCAGGTCAGCGCGGCCCCGTAGTGGGCGTCGGCGCCGGCCGACTCCAGGTTGGAGGGCGTGCCGTTGCCCCAGACGTCGTCGGGGCCGGAGAAGAGGGTGCCGGTGCCGGAGGTGCCGCGGTTGAGGTTGTACGTCTTGTGGTTGCCGCGGGCGCCGTCGGTGAGGTTGTACGTCGACCCGGACTGGGTCGTGGTGAGGTCGACCGAGCCGCTGTAGACCGTGTTGCCGGTCCCGGTCTCGATGGCCTCCCACTCGTACAGCTTCGCGCCGGTGCCGGCGTCGGTGACCACGTGCAGTTCCTGCGGGGTGCCGTCGTGCTGGAAGCCGCCGACGACCGTCTCGTACGCCACGACCGGCTTGCCGTTCGCGGCCCAGATCACCTTGCGGGGCTCCCGGTTGATGCCGGGGCTCTTGGCCTCGTCGGCCTTCCCCGCGGCCAGGGCCTGCTGCCGGGCCTTCGCGGCGGACACCGCCGCCTTCGTCGTGGCCGGCTTGATGGCGGCGCGGGTGGCCTTCGTGACGGACGCGGTGGCGTCCGCCTTCGTGCTCTCGACGACCAGGTCGCCGCCGAGGACGGGCAGGCCCGCGTAGGTGCGCTCGTAGCGCGTGTGCACGGTGCCGTCACGGTCCTTCAGGACGTCGCGGACGACCAGCTTCTCCTGGGCCCCGAGGCCCAGGTCCTTGGCGGTCTCGGCCTTGCCGGCGTTCGCCTCCCGGATCAGCGCGGCGCGCTGGGCGGGGGTGAGCCGGACCGATTCCGAGCCCGGCTTCGCCTTGCTCGCGGCCGCCGGTGCCCTGTTCTCCGGGGCCGCGGTGGCGGTGCCGGTCTGCACGGCGGTGGCGATCAGCGCGGCGACGCCGGCGAGGGCCACGGCCGCGGTACGGCGAGGGGTGTGGGGAGTGCGTCTGTGGGAGGTGCCTCTTCGCGAGGAACTGCTTCTCAACACTGACTCCTTCTGCATGGCCGGGGGTCGCCCGGCCTGGGGAGGTGGAGGTGTTGCAGTGGGGTTTCTGTGGAGCAGTCGTGGGAAGCGTGGCAGGGGAGTGCGCTTTCTGTCAGGACCGCGTCAAGAGTATGGCCGGAAAAGGTTCGTTGACCGGAAGTTCATGTTCGTTATACGGACCCTTGACGGCCCTCGGGCAGGTCCCCGTGCCAGGAGTGCCACAGGGCCGCGTACGCCCCGCCGGCCGCCACCAGCTCGTCGTGCGTGCCGAGTTCGGTCAGCCGGCCGTCCTCCATCACCGCGACCCGGTCGGCGTCGTGCGCGGTGTGCAGCCGGTGGGCGACGGCGATGACGGTGCGCCCCTCGAGGACGGCGGCCAGTGCACGCTCGGTGTGCCGGGCGGTCGTCGGGTCGAGCAGGGCGGTCGCCTCGTCAAGGATCAGCGTGTGCGGATCCGCCAGCACCACCCGGGCGAGGGCGAGTTGCTGGGCCTGCGAGCCGTCTGTACGGCAACCGCCCTGGCCCAGCCGGGTGTCCAGGCCCTCCGGCAGCTCCCGCACCCAGGTGTCGGCGCCGACCACGGCCAGCGCTTTCCACACCTCCGCGTCACCGGCGGACGGCTCGGCGATCCGCAGGTTGTCACGGACCGAGCCGAGGAACACATGGTGCTCCTGGGTGACCAGCACGACCTGGCGGCGCAGCCGCTCCGGTCCGAGCCCGACCACGGGCACGCCGCCGACCGTCACCGAGCCGGCGGTCGGCGCGTCGATGCCCGCCATCAGCCGGCTCAGCGTGGTCTTGCCGGCCCCGGAAGGCCCCACCATGGCCAGCCGCTCCCCGGGCGTCACCGTCAGATCGACGCCGCGCAGCACCTCGACGCCCCCGTCGTAGGCGTAACGCGCGCCGGCGACGTCGATGCGGTCGCCGGCCGGATCCGGAGACTCCCCCTCGCCGGCGGCGCGCGGGGCCCGGGCCAGCCCCTCCACCCGGGCGAACGAGGCGCCGCCCGCCTGGAGCTGCTCGATCCGGACCAGGACCTCGTCCAGCGGCGCGCTGAGCTGCGTCAGATACAGGGCCGCCGCCACCACCGCCCCGAGACTCATCGACCCTGACGCGTGCAGCGCGCCGCCGATCACCAGCACACAGGCCACCGGCAGGACGTACGACGTCTCCATCACCGGGAAGAACACCGAGCGCAGGAAGAGCGTGTAGTAGCGGGTACGGCGGGAGGTCTCCAGGGCGTCCCGGCTCGCGGCCGTGCGCTGCTCCTGGAGCCCGAACGCCTCCACCGTGCGCGCTCCGGCCGCCGTCGACGCCACGATCTCCGCCACGTCCGAGGTGGCGGCACCCTCGGCGAGGTACCCGTCGCGGGCCCTGCGCAGATACCAGCGCAAAGCGATCCAGATCGGCGTCAGCGCCAGCACCGCCAGGGCGCCGAGCAGCGGGTTCGTCAGGAACACCGCGGCGACCAGGAACAGCGCCTGGACCAGGTTGACGAGCAGAACCGGACCCGCGTCCCGCAGGGTGTTGCCGACGGTCGTCACGTCCGCCGTCCCCCGCGCGGTCAGATCACCTGTACCGGCCCGCTCCACCACCGACGCGGGCAGCGTCAGCGCCCGGTCCACGAACCGCTCCCGTACCCGGGCCAGCGTCCGCTCCCCGAAGCGATGCCCCACGTACCGGGCCCAGCGCGCCAGCAGCACCTGCGCCAGTGCGCACAGCAGGAGGAGCAGGGCCAGCCGGTCCACGGCGGCCACCCCCCGCCCGGCCCGCACGTCGTCGATCATCATGCCCAGCAACCACGGTCCGGCCAGCCCGGCCACGGCCGCGAGCGCGTTCAGGCCCAGGACGACACCGAAGGCACGGGCGTCGGCCCGTACGAGTCCGAGCAGGGCGCGCCGGACGTCGGCCCGGCCGGCGACCGGCAGTTGTCCGTGGCTCATCCCGCGACCTCTTCCGATTCCCTTGCGACGAGTGCCCGGTAGCCGGGGGCGGTGTCGAGCAGTTCGTGGTGGGTGCCGGAGGCTGCGACCTTGCCGTCCTTCAGGTAGTGGACGGTGTCCGTGTGGTCCAGGACCAGGGGGGAGGTGGTGGTGACGACTGTGGTGCGGCCTTGGCGGGCGTCTCTGAGCCGGGCGGCGACTTTGGCTTCGGTGTGGGCGTCGAGGGCGGAGGTGGGTTCGATGGCGAGGAGGATGTCGGGGTCGGTGAGGAGGGCTCTGGCGAGGCGGATGCGTTGGCGTTGGCCGCCGGAGAGGTTGCGGGCCTGGGCGGTCATCGGGGTGTTCAGGCCGTGGGGGAGGGCCTGGACGATGTCTTCTGCCGCGGCTGTGTGGAGTGCCTGCTGGGGTGCCGCGAGGTGTGGAGTGGCGTCTGCGGGTGCGTCGGGGTTGTTCGCGCAGTTCCCCGCGCCCCTGAAAGAAGGGGCGATCATCTCCTGGAGGGTTCCTGCGAAGAGGTCGGCCTCGTGGTCGGCCACCACAATGCCTGCCCGGATCTGGTTCAGGGCGATCTCGTCCAGGCGGATGTCTCCCCAGGTCGCGTTCGACGGGGCGTAACGGCCCAGGCGGTCCACCACTGCTGTGGCATCCGCCGGGTGTTCAGCCACCAGGGCCGTCAAGCGACCCGGCCGGACTCGTACGCCCGACTCGGGGTCGTACAGGGCCGACGGCTCGGACGGGGCATCCAGGGTGCCGGTGTCGGCCATCGGCTCCAGGCGCAGGAAACGTACGACGCGCCGTGCGCACACCAGGCCCCGGCTGATCTGATAGCCGCACTCGACCAGGAAGGCCACCGGCCACACCAGCACCGCCACATAGCCGTAGACGGACACCAACTGGCCCACCGTGATGTCGCCCTGGGCGGCGAGCCGGGCCGCCAGCCAGGTCACCACCGCCAGGAACAGGGTCGGCAGCCCCGTTCCCAGCGCCTGCACCCAGCTGGTCACCCTCCCCACCCGGTACCCCTGCTCGCGCAGCCGCCGCGAGTCCCGCCGGAAGGCGTCCGCCACCAGCTGCTTGCCGCCCAGGCCTGCGAGAACCCGCAGCCCGCCCGCGAGGTCGCTGATCCGGGCGGTCAGCACGCCCTGCCGCTCGCGGTACTCCGCCTCCGATCCCCGCAACCGGCCGAGCAACGGCCCGACCAGCAGGACGATCACCGGCAGGCCGAGCAGCACGACCGCGGCGACCAGGCCCGAGACCGACATCAGCAGCAGGGCGGTGACCAGATAGCCCAGGACCGCCCCGACCCCGGGCCCCACGACGGTCAGCGACTGGCTGACCGTCTGCACGTCGCCCACGCCGATCGTGACGACCTCCCCGGCCCCCATCTGCCGCGGCAGGGAGGCACCGAGCCGTACCGCCTGACCGACGACGACCTTCACCGTGCGGAAGTTGGCGTCCATCCGCACCCGGGTCATCGTGCGGTGCCGCATGATGCTCAACCAGGAGTTGAACGCGCCCACCGCGAACAGCGCCCCGCTCCACAGGGCCAGTTCGCCCATGTCGCCGGGCTCGAGACCGTCGTCGATCGCCCGGGACATCAGATACGGCGTGGCCGCCAGCAGCACCATCCACACACTGCCGAACACGGCCCCGGCCGCACACCGCCAGGGCTGCCGGGTGACCAGCCACCACAGGTAACGGGCACCGCCACGGCGGTCGGGTGTGCCGGGGTCCTCGTACGCGTCGATCATCCGCCCGCCCTCCGCCGCCGTGCTACGCCAGGCTGTCCCGCCAGGCCCGGTGCAGATCGGCGAACCTGCCCGTGCCCGCGACGAGTTCGGCCGGCGTGCCGTCCTCGACGATCTTTCCCTGCTCCATCACCAGGACGCGGTCCGCGATCTCCACGGTCGACAGCCGGTGCGCGATGACCACCGCCGTGCGCCCCTTCAGCACCGTCGCCATCGCCCGCTGCACCGCGCGCTCGCCCGGGATGTCCAGCGAGCTGGTCGCCTCGTCGAGGATCAGCACCGCCGGGTCGGCCAGCAACGCCCGGGCGAACGCCACCAGTTGCCGCTGTCCGGCCGAGATACGGCCACCCCGCTTGCGTACGTCGGTGTCGTAGCCGTCGGGCAGGGCGCTGATGAAGTCGTGTGCGCCGATCTCCTTCGCCGCCCGCTCCATCTCCGCACGGGTGGCGTCCGGGCGGCCGATCGCGATGTTCTCGGCGACCGTGCCGGAGAACAGGAACGCCTCCTGCGTCACCATGACCACCCCGCGCCGCAGGTCGGGCACGGAGAGGTCGCGCAGGTCGACGCCGTCGAGCAGCACCCGGCCCTCGGAGGGGTCGTAGAACCGGGCCAGCAGCTTGGCCAGCGTCGACTTTCCGGCGCCCGTGGAGCCGACGACCGCGACCGTCTGCCCGGCCGGGACCGTGAGGTCGAAGCGGGGCAGCACCTCGCCGCCGGTGCGGTAGCCGAAGCTGACGCCGTCGAAGACGACCTCGCGACCCGGGTGCTCGCTCGCCAGAGGCGGGAGCGGCCGGGGATCCGCCGGCTCGGGGACGGACGGGGTCTGGGCGAGCAGCCCGGCGATCTTCTCCAGCGAGGCCGCCGCCGACTGGTAGGAGTTGAGGAACATCCCGAGCCGGTCGATCGGGTCGTACAGCCGCCGCAGGTACAGCACGGCCGCCGCCAGCACGCCGAGGGCCAGCGTGCCGCCCGCGACCCGGTAGGCGCCCCACAGCACGATCGCCGCGACCGCCGTGTTGGCGACCAGCCGCGAGCCGGTGACGTAGCGGGCCATCTCCAGCAGCGCGTTGCCGTTGGTCCGCTCGTGCCGCTGGTTGAGCGCGCCGAAGTCCGCGTCGTTGACGGCCTCGCGGCGGAAGGCGCGCACCGGCCGGATGCCGTTCATCGTCTCGACGAACTTCACGATGACGGCCGCGATCGCGGTGGACCGCGCCCGGTACACCCGCCCGGCGCGCCGCTGGTACAGCCGCACGAGGGCGTAGAGCGGCACCAGGGACGCCACCGCCACGCTCCCGAGGCCCAGGTCGAGCCAGAGCAGCATCGCCGAGATGTAGACGAAGGACAGGATGACCGTCACGAGCTCCTGCAGGCCCTCGTCGAGCAGCTCGCGCAGGGACTCCACGTCCGCCGTGGAGCGGGAGATGAGCCGGCCCGAGGTGTAGCGCTCGTGGAAGTCGACGCTGAGCGCCTGCGCGTGGCGGAAGATCCGGCCGCGCAGGTCGAGCAGCACGTCCTGGCTGACGCGGGCCGCGGCGGAGACGAAGGCGTACTGCAGCCCGCCCGCTGCCAGCGCGCACGCCAGATAGCCGGCGCCCACCGTGATCAGCGGCCCGTCGTCCCCGGCCCGGAACGCCGGTACGGCACGGTCGATGGCGTACGCCACGAGCAGCGGGCCCGCCTGCACGACCGCCTGCTGGAACAGCAGCAGAACCGTCGTGACCGTGACACGGGCCTTCAGGGGCGCGAGCAGGGAGCGCAGCAGGGCGGCGGTGGCGCCCGGGGGAGTGGGCAGGGCGTCCTGGTCGAAGGGGTCGCCGGTGGCGGCGGGTCGGTCGTCGGGTTCGTCCCCGGGTTTCCTGTCGGCCGGTGTGCCGGTGGCCGCCGTCATCGTGCGCCCTCCTGTTCCCCTGATGGTTGCCCTGACTGCTCTCCGGACATCAGGTGCGCGTACTCGGCGTTGGTCCGCAGCAGTTCGTGGTGGGTGCCGACCGCGGCGATCCGGCCGCCGGACAGCAGCGCGACCCGGTCGGCGAGCAGCACCGTGGACGGGCGGTGCGCCACGATCAGGGCGGTCGTGTCCGCGAGGACGTGCCGCAGGGCGGCCTCCACGGCGGCCTCGGTGTGCACGTCCAGGGCCGACAGCGGATCGTCCAGGACGAGGAACTCCGGCTGTCCGACGACAGCCCTGGCGAGCGCGAGACGCTGCCGCTGCCCGCCGGAGAGGCTGAGGCCCTGCTCGCCGACCTGGGTGTCCGTCCCCTGCGGCAGGGCGTGCACGAAGTCGGCCTGGGCGACGGCGAGGGCGCGCTCCAGCTCCGTCGTCCCGGCCGTGCCGTCGGCCCCCATGAGAACGTTGTCGCCGACCGCGGCCGAGAAGAGCGTCGGCTCCTCGAAGGCGACGGCGACCTTGGCGCGCAGTGCCTGCCTCGACAGGCCGGTGATGTCGACGCCGTCGAGGGTGATGCGGCCCGAGGTCACCTCGTAGAGACGGGGGACGAGCGCGGTGAGGGTCGTCTTGCCGCTGCCGGTGGAGCCGACCAGGGCCAGGGACTCGCCGGGGCGGATGTGGAGGTCGATGTGCCGGAGGACGGGCGCGGAGTCGGGCGGGGCGTCGGGGTAGCGGAAGGTGACGCCGTGAAAGCGAAGTCCCTTGTCCTCCAGGGCTGCCGACCGGCTGCCCACAGCGGTGGCCCGGCGCTCCTCGGCCTCCTCCACCTCCTCGTCCATCACCTCGAAGTACCGCTCGGTCGCCGTCGCCGCCTCCTGGCTCATCGCCAGCAGGAACCCGATCGACTCCACCGGCCACCGCAGGGCCAGCGCCGTCGAAAGGAACGCCACCAGCGTCCCCGCCGACAACCCCCCGTCGGCCACCTGCACGACCCCCACGACCAGCGCCGCCCCGATCGCCATCTCGGGCAGCGTCACGATGACGCCCCAGATCGTCGCCAGCAGCTGCGCCTTGCGCAGCTCCGTGCCGCGCAGCTTCCCCGACAGGTCGCGGAACGCCCGCGCCTGGCTCCGGTGGCGTCCGAACCCCTTGATGATGCGGATGCCGAGCACGCTCTCCTCGACGACCGTCGTCAGGTCGCCGACCTGGTCCTGCGCGCGCCGCGCCACCTCGGCGTACCGCTTCTCGAAGACCACGCAGGTCACCATCACCGGCACGGCGGGCCCGAGGATCACCAGCCCCAGCGTCCAGTCCTGGAGCAGCATGATGATCACGCCGATCACTATCGTCACCCCGTTGACCAGCAGGAACGTCAACGGGAAGGCGAGGAACATGCGGAGCAGCATCAGGTCCGTCATGCCCCGGGACAGCAACTGCCCGGAGGCCCACCGGTCGTGGAAGGACACCGGCAGCCGCTGCAGGTGCCGGTACAGATCCGCCCGCATCGACGCCTCGACATGCGCCAGCGGCCGCGCCACCAGCCAGCGCCGCAGCCCGAACAGCAGGGCCTCGGCGAAGCCGAGCAGCAGCAGGCACAGCGCCCCGAGCCACACCCCGGCCGGGTCCCGGCCGGCGACCGGCCCGTCCACCATCCACTTCAGGACGAGCGGGATCACCAGGCCCGTGCTGGAGGCGAGTATCGCCACGAACGCGGCGCTGAACAGCCGTGCCCGCGCGGGCCGCACGTACGGCCACAGGCGCAGCAGGGTGCGCACGGCAGAACGGTTCCGGGTGGGGGCAGATGTGGTGGCCATCAGCAGTGAGCCTACGGATCGCCACTGACACTGCCCACCGAGTTTTCTCCGAGCCGGGGTCCGTCCTTGGTCCTACGACCTGCGTTTTCGGGGGGTCGTACGGCCTGCATCAGCCGTTCGGCTGATGCCCGTTCGAGCGCGACGGGCGATGTGCGCGGACCCGCCGCACCGGGACCCTCGGTCCATGTCCGTCATCGAAGTCACCGATCTGCGCAAGGCCTATGCCGGCCGCCCGGCCGTGGACGGCGTCTCGTTCGCCGTCGAGGAGGGCGAGATCTTCGGCGTCCTCGGCCCGAACGGCGCCGGCAAGACCACCACCGTCGAGTGCGTCGAGGGGCTGCGCGTCCCCGACTCCGGCCGCGTCCGCGTCACCGGCCTCGACCCGGTCGCCGACCACGAGCGGGTCGCCCAGGTCCTCGGCGCCCAGCTCCAGGAGAGCAGGCTCCAGCCCAAACTCACCGTCCGTGAGGCGCTGGAGCTGTACGCCGCGTTCTATCCGCGCCCCGTCGACTGGCGCCCGCTGGCCGAACGCCTCGGCCTTCAGGAGAAGCTGACCACCCGGTTCGCCAAGCTGTCCGGTGGCCAGAAGCAGCGCCTGTTCATCGCGCTCGCCCTGATCGGCGACCCCCGCGTCGTCGTCCTGGACGAGCTCACCACCGGCCTCGACCCGCGCGCCCGCCGCGACACCTGGGAGCTGATCGAGGACATCCGCGCGAACGGCGTCACGGTCCTGCTCGTCACCCACTTCATGGAGGAGGCGCAGCGGCTGTGCGACCGGATCGCGGTGATCGACAAGGGCCGGGTGGCCGCCCTGGACACCCCGTCCGGGCTGATCCGCCGCTCGGCGGGGGCCACGGTCATCAGCTTCACCCCGTCCACGCCCCTGGACGACCGTGAGCTGAAAACGCTCCCCGCCCTGGTCGCCGTCGAGAACAAGGACGGCCGGATCACGCTGTCCGGCACGGACGACACGGTCAACGCCGTGCTGTCGCTGCTGGCCCGCCACCACATCACCGCCCATCAACTCCGCGTCACCGACGCCACGCTGGACGACGCGTTCCTGGACCTCACGGAGGCCTCGGCATGAGCACGGCACTGATCAACCCCGCTGTGCTGCGCAGTGAGTTCCGGCTGTTCCGGCGCGAGCCGGGCAGTCTCTTCTGGGTCCTGCTGTTCCCGGCCCTGCTGCTGGGCATCCTCGGTTCCGTGCCGTCCTTCCGCGAGGCGCAGGACGGGCTCGGCGGGCTGCGGATCGTCGACGTCTACGTGCCCGTCTGCGTGCTGGTCGCCCTCATCATGGCCGGGGTGCAGGCGATGCCGCCGACCCTCACCGGCTACCGCGAGAACGGCATCCTGCGCCGGCTGTCCACCACTCCCGTCCGGCCCTCGGCCCTGCTGGCCGCCCAGATGCTGGTGAACGGTGTGGCGGCCCTGGCCTCCGCGCTGCTCACGCTCCTCGTCGGACGGCTCGCCTACGACGTACGGCTGCCCGAACAGCCCGTCGGGTACCTGCTCGCGCTGCTCCTCGCCGTGCTCGCCGCCATCTCGCTGGGCGCGGTGATCTCGGCACGGGCCCGCACGACGAAGATCGCGACGGCGATCGGGACGGCCGTGTTCTTCCCGATGATGTTCTGCGCCGGGGTCTGGCTGCCCGTGCAGGCCATGCCGGACCTGCTGGGCCGCATCGTCCAGTGCACCCCGTTCGGCGCCGCCGCACGGGCCCTGGACCAGGCCGCCGCGGGCGACTGGCCCGGCTGGGGCCACCTGGCCGTCCTCGCCGCGTGGACCGCGGTGCTCTCGGCGTCGGCCGCGCGCTGGTTCCGCTGGGAATGACCGGCGCCCGGGGAGGGGACACGGCCGTGGCCGACACTGTGTGCATGACGGACGTGGCGGGTGTGGAGCAGCGGTGGGCGGCTTACTTCCGCTGGGGGCCGTACGGGATGCTCGCGGCGGGCACCGTGCTCTCCGCGGCCACGGTCGACGCGGTCGGCATGACCACGGTGGAGCGGTACACCACCGTCGCCCTGGTCGGCGCCGCGGTGGTCCTCCAACTGTGGTGGGGGCGCTGGTCCCGCGACCGGCCCCTGACCCCGTCGGTGCCGGGCGCCTGCTACTACTTCGTGCGCTGGGCGCTGGCATTCGCGCTGAGCTGGTTCAACCCGTTCTTCGCCTTCTACGCCGCCGCCGGGTTCGTGGGCCCCGACCGGCTGCTGCGGGGGCGCCCGCTCCAACTCGGGCTGCTGGCGACCGCGGTGACCATCGCGGGGTCGCAGTCCGGTGGCATGCCCCTGCACGGGCCGCTGAACTGGGCGGTGTTCGGTGGGCTGCTCTGCGTCCACATCGTGCTGCTGATCGTCTTCGGTCAACTGGCCGGGCGGGAGGAGGAACGCACCCGGATCCAGACCGCGACCATCACCGAACTGGAGCGCACCAACGCGGCCCTGCAGCAGGCCCTCGACGAGAACGCCGCCCTGCACGCCCAGCTCCTGGTGCAGGCCCGGGAGGCCGGAGTCGCCGACGAGCGGCGGCGGCTGGCCGCCGAGATCCACGACACCATCGCCCAGGGGCTGACCGGCATCATCGCCCAGCTCCAGGTCGTGGTGAACACCCCGGACGCGGACCTGGCCCGCGAACACGTGGCCCGTGCGACGGATCTGGCCCGGCACAGCCTCGGCGAGGCCCGCCGCTCCGTGCACAACCTCGCCCCCGTGGCGCTGTCCGACGCCGGACTGCCGGAAGCCCTGAAGAAGACGGTCGCCGACTGGGGCGAACGGACGGGCGTCTGCGCCGAGTTCACGGTCACCGGCACCGACGAACAGCTCCACGAGGAGATCGCGGCCACAATCCTGCGGATCGTCCAGGAGGCCCTCTCCAACACCGCCCGGCACGCCGCCGCCGGCCGGGTCGGTGTCACCCTGTCCTTCCTCGGCGACGAGGTCATCCTCGACATCCGCGACGACGGCCGCGGCTTCGACCCGCTCGCCGTCCCCGAACGCACCCGATCCGGCGGCTTCGGCCTCGACGGCATGCGCGCCCGCGCCGAACGCGTCGCCGGGTCCCTCACCGTCGAGTCCGAGCCGGGCCACGGTACGGCGGTCTCCGCTCGCGTACCGTTGGTCCGCCATGACTGACGCCGCCGCGATCACCCTGCTCATCGTCGACGACCACCCCGTCGTACGGGACGGCCTGCGCGGCATGTTCGAGTCCGCGCCGGGCTTCCGCGTCCTGGGGGAGGCGTCGAACGGCGTCGAGGCGGTCTCGCTCGCCGCCGCCCTGGATCCGGACGTGATCCTGATGGACCTGCGCATGCCGGGCGGCGGGGGCGTGGACGCCATCCGCGAGCTGACCCGCACCGGCGCCCGCGTCAAGGTCCTCGTCCTGACCACCTACGACACCGACTCCGACACCCTCCCCGCGATCGAGGCGGGCGCGACGGGCTACCTCCTGAAGGACGCGCCGAGGGACGAACTGTTCGCGGCGGTCCGCGCGGCGGCGGAAGGCCGGACCGTTCTCTCCCCGGCCGTGGCCTCCCGCCTGGTCTCGGCGGTCCGGACTCCCCGGGCCCCCGGCAACGACACCCTCTCCGCCCGCGAGCGCGAGGTCCTGGCCCTGGTCGCCAAGGGCACCTCCAACCGCGAGATCGCCCGTGAACTCTTCATCAGCGAGGCCACGGTCAAGACGCACCTCACGCATCTCTACGCGAAGCTGGGCGTGAAGGACCGGGCGGCGGCGGTGGCCACGGCCTACGAGCGAGGCATCCTGGGCTAGCCCGGGTACGGCAGCAGACCTGCCGCGATCTTCTCCCAAGATCCCTTCAGCTCGGTGAGCAACTCCGGCTCGTCGGGGGCGAGGTCGGCCTGTTCACGGGAGTCGGCGGCCAGGTTGTACAGGTGGTCGGTGCCCTTGTCGTCCCGGTAGTACTTCCAGTCGCCGCGCCTCAGCGCCCGGTTGCCGCGCACCCGCCAGAACAGATCCCGCTCGGGCAGCCGTTCGCCCCGCAGCAGGTACCCGGCGAGGCTCGTGCCGTCCAGCGGATACGCCGGGTCGGGCCGGGCACCGGCCAGCTCCAGCAGGGTCGCGGTCCAGTCGGGGGAGAAGTTCGGCTCGTGGCTGACCTGACGGCCGTCGATCCGGGCGGGCCAGCGCAGGATGGTGGGCACCCGGATGCCGCCCTCCTGGAGGGAGAACTTCCCGCCGCTGAGGGGCCACAGATACGACCAGCGCTCGCCGCCGTTGTCGCTGGCGAACAGCACGACGGTGTTCTCCTCCTGCCCGGAGCGGCGCAGGGCGGCGAGCACCTCGCCGACGGCCGCGTCCAGGCTCTCCACCATCTGGGTGTACTTCTCGACCGAGCCGCCGTCGTAGTGGTTCAGGGCCTTGCTGACCTCGGCCCGGGATGTCGCCGCCCTGATCTTCGCCGCGATCTCGGCGCCGGTCTCCTCGTCGCCCTCGGCGAGCCAGGGCCAGTGCGGGGTGGTGAAGTTGAGGTTGAGCAGCCAGGGCCGGTCGTGGTCCCGGCCGACGTACTCGACGGCCCGTTCGGTGAGCACGGTCGTGTAGTACCGCAGGTCCTTGTACTCGGCGTCCCCCTCGTAGAGGTCGTGGTCGCCGAGCTGTCCGAGCTTGGAGTAGTACTCCAGCACGCCCCCGTGATTGCCGAAGAACTCGTCCCAGCCGGACTTGGTGGGGCTGTAGTCGGGCAGCCAGCCGCAGTGCCACTTGCCGATGAGCGCGGTGGCGTAGCCCGCCTTCTTCAGCAGGGAGGCGAGGGTGGGGTGGTTCGGGTCCAGGCCCTGCGACCTGTCGGCGATCGGCTCGGCGAGCCCGCCCTTGGTACGGCCGGGATAGCGCCCGGTGTAGAGGCTGAAGCGGGTCGGGGAGCAGGTCGAGGAGCCGGAGTAGGCGTCGGTGAACCGCACGCCCTGGCGGGCCAGCCGGTCCAGGTTCGGCGTCTTGATGTGGGGGGCGCCGTAGGAGGACAGGTCGGCCCAGCCGAGGTCGTCGCCCAGGATGACGAGGACGTTGGGGCGGCGCCCGGACCCGGCACCGGGGCGGGCCCTGAACGGCCGTTCGGCGGGGGCGGCTTCGGCACCGGTGGCCGTACCGGCGACGGCGCCCACGGCACCACCGCCGACGAGGGCACCGAGGGCACGACGGGATATTTCGGGCATGCGGAGGTCCTGGAGGTATCAGAGAGTCGGAGAGCGGCAGGAGGGGGGAGAGGGGGAGGCCATGGCTCGGCATGGACGCTGCCAGCGGTCGGGCGACGGGGTCAAGAAGATCCCCGCCGAGTTCACGGACCCGCAACGCGCCGCAACAATGCGGCGGCCCCGGCCGGCACGCACCGCGACCGTGCCCTGCCGGAGAAACGATGCCTCAGCCCGCCACCCGCAGCAGCAGTACCGCCCGCGCCGGCACCGTGATCTCCGTCCCGGCCCGGTGCTCCACGCCCGGCGCCTCCCCCTGCTCCTCCAGGCTCGTGTCGACGACGACCTCGTACCGCTCCGCCCAGGGCGGCCCCGGCAGTTCGAAACGCACCGGCCCCTCGCCCGCGTGCAGCACGGCGAGGAAGCTGTCGTCGAGGATCTGGTCCCCGCGCTCGTCCCGGCCCGGGATGTCCCGCCCGGACAGGTACATCCCGAGCGTGGCGGCGGGCGCGTACCAGTCCTGCTCCGTCATCTCGGTGCCCCGGGACGTGAACCAGGCCAGATCGCGCAGCCCGTCCGCGGTCTGGGCCCGGCCCGAGAAGAACGCCCGGCGCCGGAGCACCGGGTGCCGGTGGCGCAACTCGATCAGCCGGGACGTCAGCTCGAACAGGGCGCGCCACCCGGGGTCCTCCAGCAGCCCCCAGTCCACCCAGCTGATCTCGTTGTCCTGGCAGTACGCGTTGTTGTTGCCGCGCTGCGTGCGGCCCAGCTCATCGCCCGCGACCAGCATCGGCACACCGGTGGACAGCAGCAGCGTGGTCAGCAGGTTCCGCAACTGCCGGCGCCGCAGGGCCCTGATCCCCTCGTCGTCCGTCTCGCCCTCGGCCCCGCAGTTCCAGGCCCGGTTGTCGTTCGTGCCGTCCCGATTGCCCTCGCCGTTGGCCTCGTTGTGCTTGCGCTCGTACGACACCAGGTCGCGCAGGGTGAAGCCGTCGTGCGCGGTGATGAAGTTGACGGACGCGTACGGCCTGCGCCCGCCCCAGGCGTACAGATCGCTGGAGCCCGACAGCCGGTAGCCCATCTCGCGTACGTCGGGCAGCGCATGCCGCCAGAAGTCCCGTACGGCGTTGCGGTACCGGTCGTTCCACTCCGTCCACAGGGGCGGGAACGCCCCCACCTGGTAGCCGCCCGACCCCACGTCCCACGGCTCGGCGATCAGCTTCACCCGGCGCAGCACCGGGTCCTGGGCGATGACCGCCAGGAACGGGGAGAGCATGTCGACGTCGTGCATCGAGCGGGCCAGCGCCGCCGCCAGGTCGAAGCGGAAGCCGTCCACGCCCATCTCCGTCACCCAGTACCGCAGCGAGTCCGTGATCAGGCGCAGCACCTGCGGCTGGACCACGTGCAGGGTGTTGCCGCAGCCGGTGTAGTCGGCGTAGCGGCGGGGGTCGTCCTGGAGGCGGTAGTAGCCGCGGTTGTCGATGCCCTTCAGGGACAGCGTCGGGCCGAGTTCGCCCGCCTCCGCCGTGTGGTTGTAGACCACGTCGAGAATGACCTCGATCCCGGCCGCGTGCAGGGCGCGCACCATGCGCTTGAACTCGCCGACCTGCCCGCCCCTCGTCCCGGAGGCCGCGTAGGCGGCGTGCGGGGCGAAGTAGCCGATGGAGTTGTAGCCCCAGTAGTTCCCGAGTCCTCTGCGCAGCAGATGGTCCTCGTGCGCGAACTGGTGCACCGGCAGCAGCTCCACCGCCGTCACGCCCAGCTTCACCAGGTGCTCGATCGCGGCCGGATGGGCGAGTCCGGCGTAGGTGCCGCGCAGTTCCTCCGGGATGCCCGGGTGCAGCTCGGTGAAGCCCTTGACGTGCACCTCGTAGATCACCGAGTCCGCCCACGGCGTCTTCGGGCGGCGGTCGTCGGCCCAGTCGTCGTCATCGTGGACGACGACGCCCTTGGGGACGTACGGCGCCGAGTCGCGGTCGTCGCGCACGGTGTCGGCGACGTGCTGCTGCGGCCAGTCGCGGACGTGCCCGTACACCTCGGGAGGCAGCGAGAAGTCCCCGTCCACCGCCCGCGCGTACGGGTCGAGGAGCAGCTTCGCAGGGTTCCAGCGGGCGCCCGTCCACGGGTCCCAGCGGCCGTGCACCCGGTAGCCGTAGCGCTGTCCGGGCAGCACGCCCGGGACGAAGCCGTGCCAGATCTCGTGGGTCAGCTCGCCGAGCCGGACCCGCGACTCCTTGCCCGCCTCGTCGAAGAGGCACAGCTCGACCCCCTCCGCCCCGCCCGCCCACAACGCGAAGTTGGTCCCCGCCACCCCGTCCGGGCCGACCCGGAACCGGGCGCCCAGTGGCGTCGCAGCGCCCGGCCAGGCGGGCACCGCGGGCGGCGGCGCGGGCCGCCGTACGCCGTTCGCGGCGGCGGCCTGGCGCCCGTTCCCGGTGGCCTGATGGCCGGCCACCGCCTCCTGCTCGGCTGCGCTGGACACCTGTCAGCCTCCCGCGGCTCGTGGAACGACGGGTGACAGAGGGGTGCGGTCCTGTACTGCGGCCCGGGCCGCGGCTCCCCTGCGCGTCGTCCTCCCCACTGTTCTGCCCAGAGCGTGGGTCGCACTCACGTTTCCCCGGGGGCGGGCATGGTCGTTTCCCGGGGACGCGGCCGGTCGTTGGGTACCCCGTGAGGCACGTACAAGGGCGCGCGCGGCGCGCGAGGGCCGCGCTGGCCGCCGTAGTGACATGGGCAGGGCTGCTGGCCGGGGCCACGGGCTGTACCTCGGACGACGCGGGCGGGATCGCAGGGGCGTTCGGCGCGCCCCCGGCGCCCGAGGACGTCATCAAGGTCTCGCCCGACGACGGCAGCAGGGGCGTGCGCCCCGCGAGGACGCTACGGGTGCGCGTGCCCGACGGCAGGCTGGAGTCGGTGAAGGTCACCAGGTCCCAGGACGCGCAGGAGTCCCCGGTGCCCGGGCAGGTCTCGGCCGACGGCCTGACCTGGGAGCCCGACGAGAAGCGGCTGGCGCTCGCCGCCGAGTACACGGTCGACGCGGTGGCCGTGGACGGCGACGGCCACCGCTCGGCCCGGCACACCACCTTCACGACGTACGTCCCCGAGGAACGCTTCATCGGCTACGTCTCCCCGGAGAACCGCGCCACGGTCGGCACCGGCATGATCGTCTCCCTGGAGTTCAACCGGGAGATCGCCGACCGCGCCGTCGTCGAACGCGCGGTACGGGTCACCTCCCGCCCGGCCGTCGAGATCCGCCCGCACTGGTTCGGCCGGACCCGCCTCGACTTCCGCCCCGAGGACTACTGGAAACCCGGCACCCAGGTCACCGTCGACCTGCGCCTGCGCGACGTCGAGGGCGCGCCCGGGGTCTACGGCCTGCAGCACAAGACGTTCTCCTTCACCGTCGGCCGCGGCCAGGTCTCCGTGGTCGACGCCGCCCAGCACACGATGGAGGTCCGGCGCGACGGCGAGACCCTCGCCACCGTGCCGGTCACGGCGGGTGCCCCCAAGACGACCACGTACAACGGGAAGATGGTGGTGACCGAGATGCTCGACGTCACCCGGATGAACGGCGCCACGGTCGGCTTCAAGAAGCGCGACGGCAAAGGCGAGTACGACATCCCGGACGTCCCGCACGCCATGCGCCTGACCGACTCCGGCACCTTCCTGCACGGCAACTACTGGGCGGACCACACCGTCTTCGGACGGACCAACGCCAGTCACGGCTGTATCGGACTGCGCGATGTGAAGGGCGGCGGCTCGGACACCCCGGCCGGCTGGTTCTTCGACCGCAGCCTGATCGGGGACGTCGTCGAGGTCGTCAACAGCAATGACAAAGAGGTCGCTCCCGACAATGGCCTCGGAGGCTGGAACATGGGCTGGAACGCATGGAAAGCGGGCAGTGCGGTGAAGTGACCGACAGGGGACGGATCGACCCGGCGTTCCGTTGGGACGGAACAGTGACAATCGCGGGCCGCCGGTGCCCGGTGCCTTGTGGTTACTATGCGCCGGTGCGCGGGGGACGCGCAGGGGTTGTGGGCCTGACCAGGCCCGGGGAGGGGAGAACGACTTGAACGGGCGACCGATATCGGGGGCGTCGGTTGGGGGCAGGCACGGACTGCTCGCGCTGATACTCGGCGTGCTGCTCCTCGCCGTCACGGCGTGTGGCGGCGGGGAGAGCGGAGCCGGGGCCGGCGGGGACGACGGCACGGGCAAGGGCTCGGACACCGCGCAGAGCAAACAGTCCGAGGCCGTAGTGAGCATCACCCCCAAGGACGGCGCCAAGTCCGTCGACACCAGCGGGAAGCTGAAGGTCAGCGCGGCCAAGGGCAAGCTGACCGAGGTCGAGGTCAAGGACGCCAAGGGCAAGAAGGTCGACGGCGAGATATCCGGCGACGGCGCCACCTGGACGCCGTCCACCCATCTGGCCGCCGCCACCAAGTACACGGTCCACGCGGTCGCCAAGGACTCCGAGGGCCGCACGGCCGCCGAGGACGCGGGCTTCACCACACTGACGCCGGAGAACACCTTCACCGGCACCTTCACCCCCGAGGACGGATCGAAGGTCGGCGTCGGGATGCCGTTCTCCATCCGCTTCGACCGGGGCATCACCAACCCGGAGGACGTCGAGAAGGCCATCCGCATCAAGACGGAGCCGGCCGTGGACGTCGAGGGCCACTGGTTCGGCAACGACCGTCTCGACTTCCGCCCCGAGAAGTACTGGAAGCCCGGCACCAAGGTGACCGTCGACCTGGACCTCGACGGCGTCGAGGGCCGCTCCGGCGTCTACGGCGAGCAGGACAAGACGGTCGACTTCACCATCGGCCGCAACCAGGTCTCCGTCGTGGACGCCAAGAAGCTCACGATGAAGGTCATGCGCGACGGCAAGCTGTTCAAGACCATTCCGGTCACCACCGGCAAGCCCGGCATGGAGACCTGGAACGGCCAGATGGTCGTCAGCGAGATGCTCCCGGTGACCCGGATGAACGGCGAGACCGTCGGCTACGGCGGCGAGTACGACATCAAGGACGTACCGCACGCCATCCGCCTCACCACCTCCGGCACCTTCCTGCACGGCAACTACTGGGCGGGCGGCGCCTTCGGCGAGTACAACGCCAGCCACGGCTGCATCGGCCTGCGCGACGTGCGCGGCGGCTGGGACAAGAAGGTGCCGGCGGCCTGGTTCTTCAACCACTCGATGGTCGGCGACGTGGTGGTCGTCAAGAACTCCGAGGACCGCGTCGTCGACCCGGACAACGGGCTCAACGGCTGGAACATGTCGTGGGAGAAGTGGAAGAAGTGACAGTGAGCTGACCCTGCGCTGATGACGCGCTGACGACGAGGCCCCGGTGTGACGGACAGCACCGGGGTCTCTGCCGTTAGCCCCCGTTAACCTGCTCCTATGACCGTCTCTCTCGAAGTCGCTGAAGGCGTCGGCACGCTGCGTCTCGACCGCCCGCCCATGAACGCGCTGGACATCGCCACGCAGGACCGGCTGAAGGAACTCGCCGAGGAGGCCACGCGCCGCGACGACGTGCGGGCCGTGGTGGTCTACGGCGGCGAGAAGGTGTTCGCGGCCGGCGCGGACATCAAGGAGATGCAGGCGATGGACCACACCGCGATGGTCCTGCGCGCCCGCGCCCTGCAGGACTCGTTCACGGCGGTGGCCCGTATCCCCAAGCCGGTCGTCGCGGCCGTGACGGGCTACGCGCTCGGCGGCGGCTGTGAACTCGCGCTGTGCGCGGACTATCGCATCGCCGGCGAGAACGCCAAGCTCGGCCAGCCGGAGATCCTGCTCGGCCTGATCCCCGGCGCGGGCGGCACCCAGCGCCTGGCCCGCCTGGTCGGCCCTTCCAAGGCCAAGGACCTGATCTTCACCGGCCGGATGGTGAAGGCCGACGAGGCGCGGGAGATCGGCCTGGTGGACCGGGTCGTGCCCGCCGACGAGGTGTACGCGCAGGCGCACGCCTGGGCCGCCAGGCTGGCGCAGGGCCCGGCGCTCGCGCTGCGCGCCGCCAAGGAGGCCATCGACGCCGGCCTGGAGACGGACATCGAGACGGGCCTGACCATCGAACGCAACTGGTTCGCGGGCCTGTTCGCCACCGAGGACCGCGAGCGCGGCATGCGCAGCTTCGTGGAGGAGGGCCCGGGCAAGGCGAAGTTCCTCTGAACATCCCTTCAGGGGCTTGCAATTGACACGGCGTCTGATCCGGGTCCCTCGACGGGGCGGTTTATGGGAGCCTTAAGGCAGTCTTAAGCGTCTCCGGTCGGGGACCTTCGCCAATTGCCCCGGATCAGGTCGTATCCGCAGGTCATGCGGGCCGCGGAAGGCTCCGAAGTGCCTTTGGCATATGCCGTCCGACTGCCGGTTCCGGGCCCGTTCCGGGGGGTCCATTCCCCGGGAACGGCCCCGTCGGGCGCCCCGGGCGGCCATGATGGGGGGCATGGCGGGGCTGGAGGGTATGGAACAGCCGCGGGGACACGCACATGCGGCCGCGGCGCGCTGGTCGCCGACCGTCGAGGACGAACGGGCGCTCAAGGCGCTGGAGTTGTACGGCAACCCGACGGAAGCAGAGGTTCCACTCCCGTCCCGCCCCGAGTCCGCCGCCACCGCCAGACGGCTCACCCAGGTCGTTGTCCTGCGCCACTGGGGACTCACCCCCAAGATCACCGAGGAGGCGGTCCTGCTCGTCTCCGAACTGGTCGGCAACGCCGTACGCCACACCGGCGCCCGCGTCTTCGGGCTGCGTCTGCACCGGCGTCGCGGCTGGATCCGTGTCGAGGTCCGCGACCCCTCCCGGGGGCTGCCCTGTCTGATGCCGGTCCAGGAGATGGACGTCAGCGGCCGGGGCCTCTTCCTCGTCGACAAGCTGGCCGACCGCTGGGGGGTCGATCTGCTGCCCCGGGGGAAGACGACGTGGTTCGAGATGCGGGTCGTCGACCGCTGACGGCCGCCGGCGGCGGCCGGGGCTCGACCGGGGGTGTGACCTGCGACGACTCACCTGGACGTCGATCGGGCGAATCACCGATTTCCTGGTGAAGCGCACCTTAAATGGTCCAATGCACCGCCACTTCCTCAAGCGCGCCCTTGTCGCGGGCGCCGCCCTCTCCTTCCTCGCCGCCTGTGGCACCCAGGGCGAGGAGCGGACCTCCGAGACGCGCCCCACCAAGGCCGCCGTGCCCGCCCCGCCCGAGAAGAAGACCGTCCAGGGCCTGCCGGGCATGCCGCCCGTCCTCGACCCGAAGGACGTGTACGCGGCCGACCGCCCTAACAAGCTGTCGCCCGTGGTCAAGGGCTTCCCGTCCCGGGTCTACGTCCCCAACACCGAGTCCGACACCGTCTCCGTCATCGACCCGAAGACGTACGAGATCATCGAGACGATCCCCGTGGGCCGGCAACCCCAGCACGTCGTGCCCTCCTGGGACCTGAAGACGCTCTGGGTCAACAACAACCGCGGCCACACCCTCACCCCGATCGACCCCAAGACCGGCAAGGCGGGCAAGGAGGTCGAGGTCCACGACCCCTACAACCTCTACTTCACGCCCAACGGCAAGTACGCCGTCGTGATGGCCTCCCTCGACCGCGAGCTGGTTTTCCGCGACCCGCACACCATGGACCGGAAGAAGACGGTCCCGGTCTCCTGCTACGGCGTCAACCACGCCGACTTCTCCCTCGACGGCCGCTACTTCATCGTCTCCTGCGAGTTCAGCGGCGAGCTGCTCAAGGTCGACACCGAGAAGATGAAGGTCGTCGGGCAGCAGAGACTGCCGTTCGAGGGCGCCATGCCGCAGGACGTGAAGGTCTCGCCGGACGGCAAGAGGTTCTACATCGCCGACATGATGGCCCACGGCATGTGGGTCCTGGACGGCGACAAGTTCACCGAGCCCACCCTGCTGCCCACCGGCAAGGGCTGCCACGGCCTCTATGTCGGCCGCGACTCCCGCGAGATGTACGTCTCCAACCGCGGCGAAGGCACCGTCTCCGTCTTCGACTTCACCCGTAACAAGCTCACCAAGAAGTGGGACCTGCCCGACGGCGGCAGCCCCGACATGGGCGGCGTCTCCGCCGACGGCAAGGTCCTGTGGCTCTCCGGCCGCTACGACTCCGAGGTCTACGCCATCGACACCCGCACCGGCGCCCAGCTCGCCCGCATCCCCGTCGGCAGCGGCCCGCACGGCCTCGCGGTCTACCCACAGCCCGGCCGCTACTCCCTCGGCCACACGGGCATCTTCCGGTGAGCCCCATCTGCCGTCCACTCAAGGGCAGTTGACACGCCCCTGATCGGGTGAGGGTCCAAGGCCCGGCGCCGCGGACCCGCCATCGTGCCCTCGTGACCACTATGACCCTGCGGCGGCGGATCGCTGCCGCCGCCTTCTCCCTCGCGGCCGTCCTCACGACCACGGCCGCCACGCCCGCCCAGGCCCCCGCCCCGACGGCCGCGACAGCCGCCGCCCCCGCACCGGCCGCCTGTCCCGTCCGGTTCGACGACAAGGTCAAGGCCGCCGCCGACCGCCGTGTCGACGTCGACCGCATCACCCCCGAGCCGTCCTGGCGCACCAGTTGCGGCACCCTCTACCGCGCCGACGGCCGTGGCCCGTCCGTCATCTTCGAGGAGGGCTTCCATCCCAAGGACGTCATCGCCGGCCAGTACGACCTGGAGAAGTACGTGCTGGTCAACCAGCCCTCCCCGTACGTGTCGACGTCGTACGACCACGACCTGTACAAGCAGTGGCGTTCCGGCTTCAACTACTACGTCGACGCCCCCGGCGGCATCGACGTCAACAAGACCATCGGGGACACCCACAAGTGGGCCGACCAGCAGGAGGTCGCCTTCCCCGGCGGCGTCGCCCGGAAGTACATCATCGGCGTCTGCCCGGTCGACAAACAGACCAAGACCGAGATCATGAGCAGGTGCGAGAGCAACCCGCACTACGAGCCCTGGCACTGAGCAGCACCTCCGAGCCGTCACCGACGCGCTCCTTGAGTCTCCACCCACTGGAGGGTCCAGACTCGCAGTCATGATCGATGACGGCACCGGACTGCTCACCATCGGAGAACTGGCCCGGGTCACCGGGCTGACCGTGCGGACCATCCGGTACTGGTCCGACGAGGGCGCCCTGCCCCCGGTGGGCCGGTCCGCGGGCGGCTACCGGCTGTACGACGCCGCGTCCGTGGCCCGCCTGGAGCTGATCCGCACCCTGCGCGAACTCGGCCTCGGCCTGGCGGACGTCCGCCGGGTCCTGGCCGGCGAGACGACGGTCGCGCGGGTCGCCGCCGCGCACGTGGTCGCGCTCGACGCGCAGATCCGGTCGCTCAAGGTGACCCGTGCGGTGCTGTCGACGGTCGCGAAGCGGGGTTCCAGCGCGGAGGAGATGACACTCATGAACAGACTGGCACGGCTCTCGGCGGCCGAACGACGGCGGATCGTCGAGGACTTCATGGCGGAGGTCTTCGAGGGGATCGACACGGCCGACCCGGACATCCGCGGCAGGCTGCGTTTCGCGGCCGCCGAGCTGCCCGACGACCCCACGCCCGAGCAGGTGGACGCCTGGGTGGAGCTCGCCGAACTGATCCAGGACCCCGGCTTCCGCGCGCAGCTGCGGCAGATGATCGAGTTCAACGCGGCGGACCGGGGGCCGGACGTCCCGGCCGGTTCGTCCCTGTGGTTCATGAGCCGGCTCGTACAGCTCGCGGCCGAGGCACGGCAGCGCGGCATCGCCCCCGAGGCACCGGAGGCCGACGATGTCCTGAGGGGCCTGCTCGGCGACACCGACCGGGCCGCCGTGCTCGAACGCCTCACGGCCGCCTCCAACGTACGGGTCGCCCGCTTCCGCGAACTCCAGGCCGTCGTCAACGGCCTCGGCCCCCAGCCGACCCACGACGAGGAGTTCGCGTGGGTGGTCGCCGCGCTGAAGGCACGCACGGCCAGTTAATCTGACCTGCGTCAGCACGACGCAGAACACGAGAGCACGAGAGTAGGGGCGGACCGGTGGCGGACCTCGAGGAAGCACGCAAGCAGTTCGAGCGGATCGATACGGACGGTGACGGCTTCATCACCGCGGCCGAGTTCAAGACCGCCCTGGCCCGGTCGGGTGACTGGAACGTCACCGAGTCGGTCGCCGAGGTCGTCATCAAGACCCGCGACCTCGACGGCGACAAGAAGCTGAGCTTCGACGAGTTCTGGGCCTACCTGAACAAGTAGTCGCCCGCTGCTGGAGGCGCGCGGCCTCCTGGACGAAGGGGCC
>NZ_JBHUQX010000081.1:0-26767 GCF_042674225.1 Streptomyces sp. NPDC056948 | reverse complement strand
GACAAAGTTCGGCCCCGTCTGCGCAACAGACGGGGCCGGGAAACCTAGGGGCCGATCAGGCGGGCAGCACGACGACGAAGCGCTCCGGCTCCTCGCCCTCGGACTCGCTGCGCAGGCCCGCGGCCTTGACCGCGTCGTGCACGACCTTGCGCTCGAACGGCGTCATCGGCTTCATCTTCACGGCCTCACCGCTGCTCTTGGCCTCGGCGGCGGCCTTGGCACCCAGCTCGGACAGCTCGGAGCGCTTCTGGGCGCGGTATCCCGCGATGTCGAGCATCAGACGGCTGCGGTCGCCGGTCTCCCGGTGCACCGCCAGACGGGTGAGCTCCTGGAGCGCCTCCAGCACCTCACCGTCGCGGCCGACCAGCTTCTGCAGGTCGCGGCCCGAGTCGCTGATGATCGAGACGGAGGCGCGGTCGGCCTCCACGTCCATGTCGATGTCGCCGTCGAGGTCGGCGATGTCGAGCAGACCCTCCAAGTAGTCCGCAGCGATCTCGCCTTCCTGCTCCAGGCGGGACAGGGTGTCTGCACCCTCGGCAGCGGCGGAGGTGGTGCCTTCCGTCACGGGATGGACTCCTTCTTACTTCTTGGACGGGGACTTGGGCCGCTGCGGGCCCTTGCGCTGTCCGGACTGGGCCTTGCTGCGGCCACCGCCGGACTTCGCGCCGCCCTTCTGGGCAGCGGCGGCGGGCTTGGCGTCCTCGGGCTCGTCGGACTTGCTCAGCGACGTCTTCGGCTCGGCCTCACCGGCCGCCTTCGCGGCACCGGAGTGGCGCTGAGACTTGCTCTGGCGCTTGGGCTGCTGACGCTTCGGAGTGGCCGTGGCCGGCGTACCGTCCTCGGTCTCGACAGCGGCAGAGGCGTCGCCCTTGACCACGGTGCCGTCGGCCTGGGCGACGAGTCCGGCCTTGCTGAGGCCGTTGATGAACTTGCGCTCGAACTCGTTGCGGTCGCGTCCCTTGGCGACGATCGCCTTGACGATGGCCCGGTCACGGCGTCGGCCGACCTTGCTGTGCTGCGAGACGTGCTTGTCCAGGCGCTCCAGGTACGAGGCCTGGGCCTTCGAACCGGGGGTCGGGTTGTTGTGGATGACGTACATCTGCTGGCCCATGGTCCACACGTTGGTGGTCAGCCAGTAGACGAGGACACCGACGGGGAAGTTGATGCCGAAGACGGCGAACATGACGGGGAAGACGTACATCAGCATCTTCTGCTGCTGCATGAACGGCGTCTTCACCGTGGTGTCGACGTTCTTCGTCATCAGCTGGCGCTGGGTGAAGAACTGCGACGCCGACATCAGGACGATCATGATGGCGGTGACCACGCGGACATCGGTGAGGGAGGCACCGAGAGCTTCCACCTTCGACGCGCTGTCGGTGAACTTCGCCGCCAGCGGCGCACCGACGATGTGGGCCTTCTGCGCGCTCTGCAGCAGGCTCTGGTTGATGACACCGATGGTGTCGCCCGTCGCGATGCTGTTGAGCACGTGGTACAGGGCGAAGAAGAACGGGGACTGCGCCAGGATGGGAAGGCACGAGGAGAGCGGGTTGGTGCCCGTCTCCTTGTACAGCTTCATCATCTCTTCGGACTGACGCTGCTTGTCGTTCTTGTAGCGCTCCTGGATCTTCTTCATCTCGGGCTGCAGCGTCTGCATGGCCCGGGTCGACTTGATCTGCTTCACGAAGAGCGGAATGAGGCAGATACGGATGAGGATCACCAGGGACACGATCGACAGGCCCCAGGCCCACCCGGTGTCAGGGCCGAAAAGGGCGCCGTACACCGAATGGAACTGGACGATGACCCAGGAGACGGGTGTGGTGATGAAGCTGAAGAGGCTGGCAATCGTGTCCACTAATCATGCTCCTTGGGCATGGGACGGTGTCTCTGCGGCCGGGCTCGAAGGACTGGACTGACTTGTGGGAGAAGTCTGTCCCTCGGTGGCCGGGTCGGCGGCGGAGGGCCCGCCCTTGCGTGCACGCCACGCGGTACGCAGCATTTCGTGCCACCGCGGGCGCTTACGCGGCGGGACATGGTCCACACCACCCAGCGACCACGGATTGCACCGCAGGATGCGCCAGGCCGTGAGTGCCGTTCCCTTGATGGCACCGTGCCGGTCGATGGCCGTGTAGCCGTAGTGGGAGCACGACGGGTAGTACTTGCAGACCGGCCCGAGCAGCGGACTGATCGTCCACTGGTAGAGCTTGATCAGAGCCAGCAGCGGGTACTTCATCGCGCGCCCCCTCCCAGCAACCGCTGGAGAGCGGCGTCCAGGTCTCGGGCCAGCTGTGCATGGTCGGCGTCACCCGATCCGGGCAGCGCTCGTACGACTACCAGGCTACCGGGGGGCAGCTGGGCGACTCGCTCGCGCATCAGATGGCGAAGCCTGCGCTTCACCTTGTTGCGCACGACCGCGCCACCCACAGCTTTGCTCACGACGAAACCCGCACGCGTCGGGGGAGCGCTCTCCCCAGGCGCATGCGGGTCCGTGGCACCGCTTCGTAGGTGGACGACGAGGTACGGGCGTCCTGCCCGGCGTCCTCGCCGTACCGCGGTCGCGAAGTCCTCGCGCCGCCTCAGCCGATGCTCGGTAGGCAGCACGACGTCATGACCTGATCGGGATCAGGCGGACAGGCTGGCGCGACCCTTGCTGCGGCGGTTCGCGAGAATCGCGCGGCCGGCACGGGTGCGCATCCGCAGGCGGAAGCCGTGGGTCTTCGCGCGGCGACGGTTGTTCGGCTGGAAGGTGCGCTTGCTCACTCGGGGGCTCCAGAAGAAATCAGTAGTTGCGGGGTGCCGTCCTGGCTGTCACCGTGCGCCCACGAGTAGCTCGCAGTGACGCCCGAGTGCACCGCTGACCGATCACCCAAATGATCTGTGCCCATCGGAGGCAGGCGGCAGCAGCCATCGACAACTCGACCTGGTTACGGTACGCGCGGCTACGCCATCCGGTCAAACCAGGAGTCGCCGGAAGACACTTGTCCACAGGCTGGGGACAACAACTTGAACCGTACCGGCCGCCCTGACTACCGTGACGTAGCTCCGATTCGTTCCCTTATCCCTGCCCCACCCGATTTACATCCCGAGCCGTCCCAGAACCACACGTTCGTGGGACCTGTGAGAGAGCGTGCCCTGTGGCTGACGTACCTGCCGATCTTGCCGCAGTGTGGCCACGCGTATTGGAGCAGCTCCTCGGGGAGGGTCGCGGTCAGGGGGTCGAGACGAAGGACGAGCACTGGATCCGGCGCTGCCAGCCGCTCGCGCTGGTCGCGGACACCGCCCTGCTCGCCGTACCGAACGAATTCGCGAAGGGCGTACTCGAGGGCCGTCTGGCGCCCATCGTCAGCGAGACGCTGAGCCGCGAGTGCGGCCGCCCGATCCGGATCGCGATCACCGTCGACGACTCCGCGGGCGAGCCCCCGGCTCCGCCGGCACCCCCGGCCCGCCCCCAGCAGTCGCGCTACGAGGAGCCTGAGCTCCCCGCCGCGCGCCAGGAGCGCGACGGCTACGAGGGGTACGGCCGCCATCGCGCCGACCCGATGCCGGGAGCGGCCGGCGATCAGCTTCCGCCTACGCGCGGAGATCAACTGCCCAACCCGCGCCCCGCGTACCCGTCCGAGTACCAGCGCCCCGAGCCCGGCGCCTGGCCGCGGCCCACACAGGACGAGTACGGCTGGCAGCAGCAGCGCCTCGGCTTCCCCGAGCGTGACCCGTACGCGTCACCGGGGCAGGACTCCTACGGCTCGCAGGATCAGTACGGCAACCAGGACCAGTACGGCGGCGGTCAGGACCGAAACGGCGGCGCTCAGGACTCGTACAACGCGCAGGACTCCTACGGGTCCCAGGACTCCTATAAAACCCACGGGACCCAGGACTCGTACGGATCCCACGGATCACATGGACCACAGGGGACCCAGGATTCCTACGGCTCTCATGGACCTCGCGGCTCCCACGGACCACGGGACTCGTACGGCTCGTCCGCCCAGGACTACCGTCCGCAGTCCATGGAGCGCCCCTCGTACGAGCCGCCGCGCTCCGACTACGACACCTCACGCCCCGAGTACGACCAGCGCGACGCGGTCCGCCGGGAGCTGCCCGAGCCGCCGGCCGGCTCGGGGCACGTGCACCGAGGCGGCCCTGTCGGTCCGAACCTGCCCACGACCGGTGCGCCGGGCCCGCTGGCCGCGCAGCCCGCGCCGGCGACCGGCCCCGGTGAGCCCACCGCGCGTCTGAACCCCAAGTACCTCTTCGACACGTTCGTCATCGGCGCCTCCAACCGCTTCGCGCACGCAGCCGCGGTCGCTGTCGCCGAGGCGCCGGCGAAGGCCTACAACCCCTTGTTCATCTACGGGGAGTCCGGGCTCGGCAAGACGCACCTGCTGCACGCGATCGGGCACTACGCCCGCAGCCTCTACCCGGGCACGCGGGTGCGGTACGTGAGCTCGGAGGAGTTCACCAACGAGTTCATCAACTCCATCCGCGACGGCAAGGGCGACAGCTTCCGCAAGCGGTACCGCGAGATGGACATCCTGCTCGTCGACGACATCCAGTTCCTGGCGGACAAGGAGTCGACGCAGGAGGAGTTCTTCCACACCTTCAACACGCTCCACAACGCGAACAAGCAGATCGTGCTGTCCAGCGACCGGCCGCCGAAGCAGCTCGTCACGCTGGAGGACCGGCTGCGGAACCGTTTCGAGTGGGGCCTGATCACCGACGTCCAGCCGCCCGAGCTGGAGACGCGTATCGCGATCCTCCGCAAGAAGGCGGTGCAGGAGCAGCTCAACGCTCCGCCGGAGGTGCTGGAGTTCATCGCGTCCCGGATCTCGCGCAACATCCGCGAGCTGGAGGGCGCGCTGATCCGGGTCACGGCGTTCGCCTCGCTCAACCGGCAGCCGGTGGATCTGGGTCTGACGGAGATCGTCCTCAAGGACCTCATCCCCGGCGGCGAGGACTCGGCCCCAGAGATCACGTCGACGGCCATCATGAGCGCGACGGCGGACTACTTCGGGCTGACCGTCGAGGACCTGTGCGGCACCTCCCGAGGCCGCGCCCTCGTCACCGCCCGGCAGATCGCCATGTACCTCTGCCGTGAGCTGACGGACCTGTCCCTGCCGAAGATCGGCGCGCTGTTCGGCGGCCGCGACCACACGACGGTCATGCACGCGGACCGCAAGATCCGCAATCTGATGGCCGAGCGCCGCTCCATCTACAACCAGGTCACCGAGCTGACCAACCGCATCAAGAACGGCTGACGTACCGAGCCGCAGGCCGCTGAGGGCGCTCCCGGAGGAGGATCCGGGGGCGCCCTTCGTCATGTCGCGGTCCCCGGCTGTTCGATTACCTGCCGGGTTACGGCCACTCTCCACAGATTCGGCGACTTTTTCCCGTCCACATCCTGGGGACTGGGAAGTTGTCCAGACTGTGTCCACAGAGGCTCCTGCTGAGGAGTCATCAGGCCAGGTCACCTGCATGTGGATTCGTGGACGAAGGATCTCCACAGACTGTGGACAGCGAGGGGATCCACAGGCTGTGCATCGAGTTTTCCACCGACAACCCACAGGCTGGGGCCAGTTGTCCCCAGCGATCACCGGCTTCTCCACATCGCTGTCCACTGTTCGGCAACACGACGCGCCTCCTCACTGGGTCGAGTGAAAGGCGTCACACAAAGGTGCCGGGTTGGGCTGTGGGAAAGGTGGGTAAACCTGGGGACGGCGCTGGGGAGAACTCGCCCCTCCCTGTGCACGGTGTGTGCAGAACTTTCCGTTCTCCACAGAGACACCAGGTTGTCCACTGCCTTCACCCACAGGCCCGGTGGACAAAATTTCCGCTCTGAGCTGGGAAAACGCGGTTATCCACGGTATCCACAGCCCCTACTACTACTCCCAACTAGAGAGAGCTGGGAATTCGTTTCGAAGTGGGTCCTGTGCACAACTCGCTCTTCGGCGCCCGGCTGCCCCTCGTCACGACTTGACCCCGAGAGGCACCTACTGTCAGTGCGGTGCGTCAGACTGGTCCCCGGTGTCCTCCCCATCCCAGGGACCGTCGACACCGAGACAGACGACGAGGGCCAGGCAGAGCGAGAAGCGCCGGCAACAGCAGGAGGCGGCAACAGTGAAGATCCGGGTGGAACGCGACGTACTCGCGGAGGCAGTGGCCTGGGCAGCGCGCAGCCTCCCGGCCCGGCCGCCGGCGCCTGTCCTCGCCGGACTGCTGCTGAAGGCCGAGGAAGGCCAGCTGAGCCTGTCCAGCTTCGACTACGAGGTCTCCGCGCGGGTGTCGGTGGAGACCGAGGTCGACGAGGAGGGCACGGTCCTGGTCTCGGGCCGCCTGCTCGCGGACATTTGCCGCGCGCTCCCCAACCGGCCGGTGGAGATCTCCACAGACGGTGTACGGGCGACCGTGGTCTGCGGCTCCTCCCGGTTCACACTCCACACCCTGCCTGTGGAGGAGTACCCGGCCCTGCCGCAGATGCCGAACGCGACGGGCACGGTCCCCGGCGAGGTCTTCGCCTCCGCGGCCGCCCAGGTGGCCATCGCGGCCGGCCGTGACGACACGCTGCCCGTCCTGACGGGTGTCCGCATCGAGATCGAGGGCGACACCGTCACGCTGGCGTCCACCGACCGCTACCGCTTCGCGGTCCGCGAGTTCCTGTGGAAGCCGGAGAACCCGGAGGCCTCCGCGGTCGCCCTGGTGCCCGCCAAGACGCTCCTGGACACCGCCAAGGCCCTGACGAGCGGCGACCAGGTGATCCTGGCGCTGTCCGGCTCGGGCTCGGGCGAGGGCCTGATCGGCTTCGAGGGCGCCGGCCGCCGTACGACGACCCGTCTGCTGGAGGGCGACCTCCCGAAGTACCGCTCGCTGTTCCCGACCGAGTTCAACAGCGTCGCCGTGATCGAGACCGCCCCCTTCGTGGAGGCCGTCAAGCGTGTGGCCCTGGTCGCCGAGCGCAACACCCCGGTGCGGCTCAGCTTCGAGCAGGGCGTGCTGATCCTGGAGGCCGGTTCCAGCGACGACGCACAGGCTGTGGAGCGGGTCGACGCCCAGCTCGAGGGCGACGACGTGTCGATCGCCTTCAACCCGACGTTCCTGCTGGACGGCCTGAGCGCCATCGACTCCCCGGTCGCCCAGCTCTCCTTCACGACGTCCACGAAGCCCGCGCTGCTCAGCGGCAAGCCGGCGCTGGACGCCGAGGCGGACGACGCCTACAAGTACCTGATCATGCCGGTGCGGCTCAGCGGCTGAGCCCCTCGGGGGCCGCCGGTGGTTGTCCACAGGCTGGGGGCAAAGCCGCAGGTGAGGGCCTACGACTGAGCGCGTATGCCCACAGATGTGCGCGAGCGTCCGGGTTTAGGCTCGGACGCGGCACGCGAGTGCCGCAACGCCACGTCGGACACCTGTACACCTAAGGAAAACAACTGATGGATCTCGGTCTCGTCGGCCTCGGCAAGATGGGCGGCAACATGCGCGAGCGGATCCGCCGCGCGGGCCACACCGTCCTCGGATACGACCGCAACCCGGATCTCGCCGATGTCCACAGCCTGCAGGAGCTTGTGGGCAAGCTCAGCGGCCCGCGCGTGGTCTGGGTGATGGTCCCGGCAGGCGAGGCCACGCAGTCCACGATCGACGAGCTCGCCGACCTGCTGGAGCCCGGTGACGTCGTCGTGGACGGCGGCAACTCCCGCTGGACCGACGACGAGAAGCACGCCGAGGAGCTGGCGGCCAAGGGCATCGGCTTCGTCGACTGCGGTGTCTCCGGCGGCGTCTGGGGCCTGGAGAACGGCTACGCGCTGATGTACGGCGGCGACAAGGAGAACGTCGCCAAGGTGCAGCCGGTCTTCGACGCCCTCAAGCCGGAGGGCGACTTCGGCGCGGTGCACGCGGGCAAGGTCGGCGCGGGCCACTTCGCGAAGATGGTCCACAACGGCATCGAGTACGCGATGATGCAGGCCTACGCCGAGGGCTGGGAGCTCCTGGAGAAGGTCGACTCCGTGACCGACGTCCGGGATGTCTTCCGCTCCTGGCAGGAGGGCACGGTCATCCGCTCCTGGCTGCTGGACCTCGCGGTCAACGCGCTCGACGAGGACGAGCACCTGGACGGGCTCCGGGGTTATGCACAGGACTCCGGCGAGGGACGCTGGACTGTGGAGGCCGCGATCGACCACGCGGTGCCGCTGCCGGCGATCACGGCGTCGCTGTTCGCGCGGTTCGCCTCCCGCCAGGAGGACTCGCCTCAGATGAAGATGATCGCGGCGCTGCGGAACCAGTTCGGCGGCCACGCGGTCGAGAAGAAGTAAGCAACACCCGAGCGCCTGGGAGGTCGGCGAAACGACCATGCATGTCACGCATCTGTCGCTGGCCGACTTCCGCTCCTATCCCCGGGTCGAGGTCCCGCTCGATCCGGGGGTGACGGCCTTCGTCGGGCCGAACGGGCAGGGCAAGACCAACCTCGTCGAGGCCGTCGGCTATCTCGCCACCCTCGGCAGCCACCGGGTCTCCTCCGACACTCCCCTGGTCCGCATGGGCGCCGAGCGCGCCATCATCCGGGCCCAGGTCCGGCAGGGCGACCGGCAGCAACTGGTCGAGCTCGAGCTGAACCCGGGGCGCGCCAACCGCGCCCGTATCAACAGGTCCTCGCAGGTCAAGCCGCGTGACGTGCTGGGGATCATACGGACGGTCCTCTTCGCGCCCGAGGACCTCGCCCTGGTCAAGGGCGACCCCGGTGAGCGGCGCCGCTTCCTCGACGAGCTGATCACCGCCCGCTCCCCGCGCATGGCCGGGGTCCGCTCCGACTACGACCGGGTCCTCAAGCAGCGCAACACCCTGTTGAAGTCGGCCGCGCTGGCCCGCCGGCACGGCGGCCGCAGCATGGACATGTCCACACTCGACATCTGGGACCAGCACCTCGCGCACGCGGGCGCCGAGCTGCTCGCCCAGCGCCTGGATCTGATCGCCGCCGTTCAGCCGCTCGCCGACAAGGCGTACGAGCAGCTCGCCCCCGGCGGCGGCCCCATCGCCCTGGAGTACAAGCCGTCCGCGCCCGGCGAGGCGCACACCCGCGAGGACCTCTACGAACAGCTCATGGCCGCGCTCGCCGAGGCCCGCAAGCAGGAGATCGAGCGGGGCGTCACCCTGGTAGGCCCGCACCGGGACGACCTCCAGCTCAAGCTCGGCGAGCTGCCCGCCAAGGGCTACGCCTCGCACGGCGAGTCCTGGTCCTACGCGCTGGCCCTGCGCCTGGCCTCGTACGACCTGCTGCGTGCCGAGGGCAATGAGCCGGTGCTGGTGCTCGACGACGTCTTCGCCGAGCTGGACACCCGTCGCCGTGAGCGCCTCGCCGAGCTGGTCGCGCCCGGCGAGCAGGTGCTGGTGACGGCCGCGGTCGACGACGACGTACCGCATGTGCTGTCCGGGACGCGGTTCGCCGTGTCCGAGGGGGCGGTGGAGCGCGTATGACGGAGAACACACCAGGGAACGAGCCCAAGTCCCCGTCCGCCGAGCCCCCTTCCCCCGAGCCCTCCGGCGTCGACCTCGCGCGCGTGGCGCTCCGCGCGGCGAAAGAAGCCGCACGCGCGCGTGGGGACGCGGCTCAGCAGAAGAAGCAGGCGCGCCGCGGCGGGCTGCGCTCCGGCGCGCGCGCCGACGGCCGCGATCCGATGGCGCTCGGCTCGGCGATCAACCGGCTGATCACCGAGCGCGGCTGGGAGGCCCCGGCCGCGGTGGGCGGTGTGATGGGCCGCTGGCCGCAGATCGTCGGCGAGGACGTGGCCAACCACTGTGTGCCGGAGAGGTACGACGAGGACGAGCACGTCCTGGTCGTGCGCTGCGACTCGACGGCCTGGGCGACGAACCTGCGGCTGCTCGCCCCGACCCTGGTCGCACGCCTCAACGAGGACCTGGGCCACGGCACCGTGCGGCAGATCAAGGTGCTGGGCCCCAGTGCCCCCACCCGCCGCTACGGCCCCCTGCGTGCCCCGGGCAGCAGTGGACCTGGTGATACCTACAGGTGACTTACGTCACGTCTCACCGGGCCAGGACGGCCCGGTAACAGCCGTTCCGGGCACCCTTTTCCGCCACCGCACGCGGTTGCGAACAGCGACCTGACTCCGAAGTAGCCAAGGGTTGACGGCCGGAAGCGCTGAGTGCCTCCGTGAGCCTCTTGGAGCCCCCATCCGCATATCGGGAGTCGGGGAAGACCCGTCGAGGGCGGCACATGCGGACTCAGGTACCGGCAAACCCCCATCAGTGTCGGTGCTACCGGTAGACTGGAGCCAATCCCGCCCCACTCGCTGGGGACCGTCCGGGAAAAGCTGAGCAACGCTGATCAAGGCTTACCAACGCAACATGCCGCAGCCGCTCCGGCAACCCGCCGACGAGCCTGGCTCGTGCTGTGCCAGAAAGGGCGCTTCGTGGCCGATTCCGGCAACCCCAACGAGAACATCCCGTCCACCGACGAAGGCGTGACCAGCGAGGCGATCACCTCCAACGGCGAGGTCACCGCCTCGTACGACGCCAGTGCCATCACCGTCCTCGAGGGTCTGGACGCGGTCCGCAAGCGGCCCGGCATGTACATCGGCTCGACCGGTGAGCGTGGCCTGCACCACCTGGTGCAGGAGGTCGTCGACAACTCCGTCGACGAGGCGCTGGCCGGTCACGCGGACACCATCGACGTCACGATCCTCGCCGACGGCGGCGTGCGGGTCGTCGACAACGGCCGTGGCATTCCGGTCGGCATCGTCCCCTCCGAGGGCAAGCCGGCCGTCGAGGTCGTGCTGACGGTGCTGCACGCGGGCGGAAAGTTCGGCGGCGGCGGCTACGCGGTCTCCGGCGGTCTGCACGGCGTCGGCGTGTCCGTGGTGAACGCCCTGTCGACGAAGGTCGCCGTCGAGGTCAAGACCGACGGCTACCGCTGGACGCAGGACTACAAGATCGGCGTCCCGACCGCTCCGCTCGCCAAGCACGAGGCCACCGAGGAGCACGGCACCTCGGTCACCTTCTGGGCCGACCCGGACATCTTCGAGAGCACGGACTACTCCTTCGAGACGCTCTCGCGGCGTTTCCAGGAGATGGCGTTCCTCAACAAGGGCCTGAGGATCAAGCTCACCGACGAGCGCGAGTCGGCCAAGGCGACGTCGGGGGCGGACGAGGCGGGCGCCGACGAGAAGGCCGAGGTCAGGTCGGTCGACTACCACTACGAGGGCGGCATCGTCGACTTCGTGAAGTACCTCAACTCCCGCAAGGGGGACGTGGTACACCCCACCGTGGTCGACCTGGAGGCCGAGGACAAGGACAAGCACCTGTCCCTCGAGGTCGCCATGCAGTGGAACAGCGGCTACACCGAGGGCGTGTACTCCTTCGCCAACATCATCCACACGCACGAGGGCGGTACGCACGAAGAGGGCTTCCGGTCCGCGCTGACCTCGCTGATCAACAAGTACGCGCGCGACAAGCGGCTGCTGCGCGAGAAGGACGACAACCTCACGGGTGACGACATCCGCGAGGGTCTGACCGCGATCATCTCGGTCAAGCTGAGCGAGCCCCAGTTCGAAGGCCAGACGAAGACCAAGCTGGGCAACACCGAGGTCAAGACCTTCGTCCAGAGGGTCGTCTACGAGCACCTGGCCGACTGGCTGGACCGCAACCCCAACGAGGCCGCGGACATCATCCGCAAGGGCATCCAGGCGGCCACCGCGCGCGTGGCGGCCCGCAAGGCGCGCGACCTGACGCGCCGCAAGGGCCTGCTGGAGACGGCCTCCCTCCCGGGCAAGCTGAGCGACTGCCAGTCGAACGACCCCACCAAGTGCGAGATCTTCATCGTCGAGGGTGACTCCGCCGGCGGCTCGGCCAAGTCCGGCCGTAACCCCGAGTACCAGGCGATCCTCCCGATCCGCGGCAAGATCCTCAACGTCGAGAAGGCGCGGATCGACAAGATCCTGCAGAACCAGGAGATCCAGGCGCTGATCTCCGCCTTCGGCACCGGGGTCCACGAGGACTTCGACATCGAGAAGCTGCGCTATCACAAGATCATCCTGATGGCGGACGCCGACGTCGACGGCCAGCACATCAACACCCTGCTGCTGACCTTCCTGTTCCGCTTCATGCGGCCGCTGGTCGAGGCCGGGCACGTGTACCTCTCCCGTCCGCCGCTCTACAAGATCAAGTGGGGCAAGGACGACTTCGAGTACGCGTACTCCGACCGCGAGCGCGACGCCCTCATCGAGATGGGCCGCAACGCCGGCAAGCGCATCAAGGACGACTCGGTCCAGCGCTTCAAGGGTCTCGGCGAGATGAACGCCGAGGAGCTGCGCATCACGACCATGGACCAGGAGCACCGCGTCCTCGGCCAGGTCACCCTCGACGACGCCGCCCAGGCCGACGACCTGTTCTCGGTCCTCATGGGTGAGGACGTCGAGGCCCGCCGCGCGTTCATCCAGCGCAACGCCAAGGACGTCCGCTTCCTCGACATCTGAGTCGGTCTCAGCTGACCGCACCAGGAAGGATCTTCACCAGCAATGACCGACGAGAACACTCCTGTGACGACGCCCGAGGGTGACGCCTTGGCCATGCGCGTCGAGCCCGTCGGGCTCGAGACGGAGATGCAGCGCTCCTACCTCGACTACGCGATGTCCGTCATCGTCTCGCGTGCGCTGCCGGACGTCCGCGACGGCCTCAAGCCCGTCCACCGCCGCGTGCTGTACGCCATGTACGACGGCGGCTACCGCCCCGAGCGCGGCTTCTACAAGTGCGCCCGTGTCGTCGGCGACGTCATGGGCAACTACCACCCGCACGGCGACTCCTCGATCTACGACGCGCTCGTGCGCCTCGCCCAGTCCTGGTCGATGCGCATGCCGCTCGTCGACTCCAACGGCAACTTCGGCTCTCCGGGCAACGACCCGGCCGCGGCCATGCGCTACACCGAGTGCAAGATGGCGCCGCTGTCGATGGAGATGGTCCGTGACATCGACGAGGAGACCGTCGACTTCACGGACAACTACGACGGCCGCTCCCAGGAGCCGACCGTCCTGCCGGCCCGCTTCCCGAACCTGTTGATCAACGGCTCGGCCGGTATCGCGGTCGGCATGGCGACCAACATCCCGCCGCACAACCTCCGCGAGGTCGCGGCCGGCGCCCAGTGGTACCTGGAGAACCCCGAGGCCTCGCACGAGGAGCTCCTGGACGCGCTGCTCGACCGCATCAAGGGCCCCGACTTCCCGACCGGCGCGCTCGTCGTCGGCCGCAAGGGCATCGAGGAGGCGTACCGCACCGGCCGCGGCTCCATCACCATGCGCGCGGTCATCGAGGTCGAGGAGATCCAGAACCGCCAGTGCCTGGTGGTGACGGAGCTGCCGTACCAGGTCAACCCGGACAACCTCGCCCAGAAGATCGCCGACCTGGTGAAGGACGGCAAGATCGGCGGCATCGCCGACGTCCGCGACGAGACGTCGTCGCGCACGGGCCAGCGCCTGGTCATCGTGCTGAAGCGGGACGCGGTCGCCAAGGTCGTCCTGAACAACCTGTACAAGCACACCGACCTGCAGACGAACTTCGGCGCCAACATGCTGGCGCTGGTGGACGGCGTGCCGCGCACGCTCTCGCTCGACGCGTTCATCCGCCACTGGGTGACGCACCAGATCGAGGTCATCGTCCGCCGTACGCGCTTCCGGCTGCGCAAGGCCGAGGAGCGCGCGCACATCCTGCGCGGTCTGCTGAAGGCCCTGGATGCCATCGACGAGGTCATCGCGCTGATCCGGCGCAGTGACACCGTCGAGATCGCGCGCCACGGCCTGATGGACCTCCTGGAGATCGACGAGATCCAGGCCAACGCCATCCTCGAGATGCAGCTGCGCCGACTGGCGGCCCTGGAGCGTCAGAAGATCGTCCAGGAGCACGACGAGCTCCAGGCGAAGATCCGCGAGTACACCGAGATCCTCGCCAGCCCGGTCCGCCAGCGCGGGATCGTCAGCGAGGAGCTGGCCGCGATCGTCGAGAAGTACGGCGACGACCGCCAGACGAAGCTGATCCCGTACGAGGGCGACATGTCCATCGAGGACCTGATCGCCGAGGAGGACATCGTCGTCACGGTCACCCGGGGCGGCTACATCAAGCGCACCAAGACCGACGACTACCGGGCCCAGAAGCGCGGCGGCAAGGGCGTCCGCGGCACGAAGCTCAAGGAAGACGACATCGTCGACCACTTCTTCGTGTCCACGACGCACCACTGGCTGCTGTTCTTCACGAACAAGGGCCGTGTCTACCGCGTCAAGGGCTACGAGCTGCCCGACGCCGGCCGGGACGCGCGCGGCCAGCACGTCGCGAACCTGCTCGCCTTCCAGCCGGACGAGGCGATCGCCGAGATCCTGGCGATCCGCGACTACGAGGCGGTTCCCTACCTCGTTCTCGCCACCAAGGCCGGACTGGTGAAGAAGACGCCTCTGAAGGATTACGATTCGCCCCGTTCCGGCGGTGTGATCGCCATCAACCTCCGTGAGCAGCAGGACGGTTCGGACGACGAACTGATCGGAGCCGAACTGGTTTCGTCGGACGACGATCTGCTTCTGATCAGCAAGAAGGCCCAATCGATCAGGTTCACCGCATCGGACGAAACTCTGCGACCCATGGGCCGTGCCACCTCGGGTGTCAAGGGCATGAGCTTCCGCGAGAGTGACGAGCTGCTCTCGATGAATGTTGTTCGACCCGGTACGTTCGTGTTCACTGCCACAGACGGCGGGTACGCGAAGCGGACCAACGTCGACGAGTACCGCGTCCAGGGTCGCGGCGGCCTCGGCATCAAGGCCGCCAAGATCGTCGAGGACCGTGGCTCCCTCGTCGGCGCGCTGGTGGTCGAGGAGACCGACGAGATCCTCGCCATCACGCTGTCGGGCGGTGTGATTCGTACGCGAGTCAACGAGATCAGGGAAACCGGCCGTGACACCATGGGCGTCCAACTGATCAATCTGGGCAAGCGCGATGCCGTGGTCGGCATCGCTCGCAACGCCGAGGCGGGACGCGAGGCGGAAGAGGTCGACGGCGACATCGTCGTCGACGAGACCGCCGAAGGTGCCGCGACCACCGGCACGGACGAGGGTGAGGCGCCCTCGTCCGAGTAGCACGAGGAGTGAGTCAGCGTGAGCGGAGCCACGGGCGCCGGACCGAGCGGTACCTCGACGGGTACGGACACGGACGACGGCGGCCGTGGCTCCGCCGCGCGTGCGGCGGACCCGCACACGACCAACCTGAAGGCGGTCAAGCCGGCCGCCGAGGACGACTCGCCCTCGCCTGACACGCATGGATCCCAGGGGGGAACTGTGACGGACACCCGAGGTCCGCAGACCCAGCAGCACAGAGCTGGAGCGGGCCCGGCCGCATCCGGCGCCCAGCCACAGCCGCAGCCCAAGGGGGCCGCGCAGGAGCAGGGCACCGCCGCGCAGACGGCCTCTCCTCTGCCGGGAGAACGGCAGGCACAGCAGCAGGCCGGGCCGTACCACCCGCCGCAGGCCTATCCGGCGCAGCAGGCGGCGGCCGGTGCCGGCGCCGGTGCTTCCGCCGGTGCCGTACGGCGCCCCCGTACGGGCGCACGCACGGTGCCCCGCGTCCGCAAGGCGCGGCTGCGGGTGTCGAAGGCCGACCCCTGGTCGGTGATGAAGGTCAGCTTCCTGCTCTCCATCGCGCTGGGTATCTGCACGATCGTCGCGTCCGCCGTGCTGTGGATGGTCATGGACGCGATGGGCGTCTTCTCGACGGTCGGCGGCACGATCTCCGAGGCGACCGGCTCGAACGAGTCCAACGGCTTCGACCTGCAGGCCTTCCTGTCGCTGCCCAACGTCCTGATGTTCACCTCGGTCATCGCGGTCATCGACGTCGTCCTGGCGACGGCCCTCGCGACCCTCGGCGCGTTCATCTACAACCTGTCCGCGGGCTTCGTCGGCGGTGTGGAGCTGACGCTCGCCGAGGACGAGTGACGCACCCCTTTGACATGGTTTGACGTTGTCCCGACAACCGATTTTGGGACTGCCCATGTCGTGCGCTAATCTTCAGGAGTCAGCGCGCGGGACATACCCCGCACAGCGCGGCGGGGCTATAGCTCAGTTGGTTAGAGCGCATCCCTGATAAGGATGAGGCCACAGGTTCAAATCCTGTTAGCCCCACCAGCGAAAAGACCCCCAACCCATCATGGTTGGGGGTTTTTGACATCTGCGAGTGGGTCTCAGCGCCAGTCGTCGATCACATACGCGTCGGGGTGGCTGTACCCGGGTTCGTTGGGCCTGTGCATGGTCACGCCCTGCAACCAGGTGCGGAAACCGCGGTCGATCATGCGCCGGTAGGCATCCGGGCGGCCCAGGTTCATGCCGGCGTCCAGTTGCCCCAGGCCGCGCTCGGCGGCCAGCCGCTCGCACGCGTCGAGCAATCGCTCGAACCGGTCGGCGGCCTCCGGACCAGGACGTACGGCGCCGAATTTGACGAAGCACACGTCCGCGCCGGCCTCCGACCCGGCTCCGCAGTGGCAGACGGCCAGGCCGTCGAGCTCGGAGCCGGCGCCATGGAGCAGGATGGTGTCACCGAGTCCCTGCGCGTGCGCGGCCACGATCTCGCGTTCCAGACTCAGGCCCTCGTACACGGCTGCGGTCAGTGCGCGACAGAGACTCAGCGCGTCAGGCCGCTCGGCGGCGGGCAGTTCGCCGTAGAGCACCCGGCCGGGGACCGCGGCACCGTCTGTGACCTGCTTCTTCATGATGGCTGTGAGGAATCGAGGCCAGAAACCGTACCGGCGGTAGAGCTCAAGATGCTTGGGACTGTGCGCGAAGGTGAACAGGCCGAGGTGGCGGTTCCCCCAGGCGTCGAAGCAGTCGATGACCGGCTCCATCAGACGCCTGCCGATGCCCTGGTCCCACAGATCCGGACGCACGGTCAGCGGTCCGAAAAACCCGACGCTGCCCCAGTTGGCGGCGAAGTTCGATCCGACTACTTCGCCCTCGACCGTCGCCGCGAATGCCGCCCGCGGATCGGCCGCCCAACGCGTACGGACATAGTCGACGGTCCCGAAAGGATCAGGGGCCCCCAGGAACGTCCCGAAAGCGACCCCGCAGATCTCATCGGCCCGATCCAGGTCCGCCTCACCCAGAGGGCGGACTGATACCGGGGTCGCGCCACTCTTGCGCTCCGCTGCTGTTGGGATCATCGCTCTTCCCCTCCGACGCCCCCTTCCATCGCACCACGGAGGTGCGCTGCGGGCGAGGCGAGCGGTCCGGCGATGGCCGGCGACCACCCTTTCCGCCTGGATCGTCCTCTCCGACCGGTCCCTCTTCGCTCCGCGTCACCAGGGAGCGGGCGGGACATGAAGAAGCCCGGCGGCTCTGTCGAGCTGCCGGGCCTGTACGCAGGGTCGCCGTTCGGATGGATCTGGGGTTCAGTTCAGCGCTGCAGGGGAGCTAGATAGTCCGCCGTAGGGTCCGATTCCGCGTCGGTGTCCGCGAGCGGGCGGTGGCGGCAGCGGGGGGTCTTGCCGTGGGCCTCGGCTCGGATGCGCTGTTTCATCGTGGGGGGCAGGGCTTTCGCCAGGGACCCGGGAGACGTCGCCGATGCCGTTCGCTGTTGCGGGATGCGCCCGCTGTTGCGCTCCGGCTCGCTGTTGCGCTCCGGCTCGGTGTGCGATACCGCCTGGGCGGTCGTCCTGGTGGCGAATCCGAGCGTCGTGCACAGCGCCAGGAAGGCGGTGACGATGGCGGTCCACAGCTTCATGACCTTGTTCCGGGCCATGGCCCCTCACTTTCGGGTCGGGCGATTTGCGTACTTTCCTCATCATGTGTATGGGGGTCGAGAAGTGGTGGACCGACGCCCGTGGCGCGGCGATGTTCCGATGAACACCACTCGGATGGACGCAGCGGGGGCAAAATGTAAGGAGAGAGGAGAAGCGGGTTCAAAGTAACCGTCCGTCGGGGTGTGATCACCCTCCGATCGGAGCGGTGAACTCCGCTTCTATCCCGGTTCCCCGGACGGGAGTTGAGGTCCGACTCAGGTCACCGATCGGTATCGGTCGGTGTGTATAGTCGGGCGCCAGAGGTCCCCTACGTCAACGAAAGACGAGGTCGCGCGGTGAAGAAGCTTCTCCTGGTCGCACTGGCCGCCATCGGCGGGCTCCTCGTGTACCGCCAGATCCAGGCGGATCGCGCCGAGCAGGATCTGTGGACGGAGGCGACTGACTCCGTGCCCACGGGTTCGTGAGTCACGACATCCCAAACCGAGCACACCCCGGCCGCCTCGCGGTCGGGGTTTTGTGTGTCCTGAGGCCGGCCGTGCGGGCAGGATGGGCCACGGCTCGCGGAATCATGCTTCTGAGGTCCGTGACGTGAGGGGTGGCGCGTGAGGGGACGGTGTCGTACGGCGTGGGGGCGTGCGGGCGCACAGCGCGGTCGCCCGTCGGTGGCCGTGCGCCTGGGGGTCGTGGCGGTGGTGCTGGGCGCGACGGTTGCCGTGGCGCCGGGCCGGGCCGCCCTGGCCGCCGCAGGAGCCTCCGGCGCGGCCGTGGCGCCGAGCCCGTACGCCTTCGCCCAAGGCGCCCCGAGCATCGAGGGAGCGAGGGGCACCGCGGACGCCGTGGTCCTGAAGCCCGGCACGGCCTACAAGAGCTCGCTCCCGAGCAGCGGCAAGGTCAGCTACAGCATCGAACTGAACGCCGCATCGAACGCCTACGTGTCCGTCACGGCCGCGCCCTCCCCCGACAGCACCGTCTCCGTCATCGACGGGCTGAGGGTGTCCATGCAGGACGCCGAGGGCAATTCCTGCTCCGTCGACACCGCGAGCTTCGGCGCCGCCCGTAGTCCGCACCCGATCGCGGCGTGGGGCATGCGCGAGATCTCGCCCGCCAAGCCTCTGTGCCGGAAGGCCGGCACCTATTACGTGTCCGTCGAGCGGGTCGATCCGGAGGGCGAGGGCTCCTCGCCGGACGCCTGGGACCTGGAGCTCCTGGCCATGACGGAGCCGCGGACGGCGAAGGCCGGGGCGACCAGCGCGCCCGAGGTGTGGAACTCCGCCTCGCCTCAGCCGCTCCAGGGGGAGGCCGAGCGTCGCCGGGGCGGTGCGGGATTCGCCGGGGCGACCCCCCTCGACCAGGGCGTCTGGCGGGACGACATCCGGCCCGGCCAGACGGTCTTCTACGAGGTGCCGGTCGACTGGGGCCGGCAGCTCCACGTCACCGCCGAGCTGGGCAGCTCGGACTCCGAAGGCACCGGCTACACGTCCGGCGCCCTGGACCTGGCCCTCTACAACCCCGCCCGCGGTCATGTCGCCGATGTGAGTGTCGGCTACGACGGTGACCAGAAGTCCGGCAGCCTGCCTCCTCTGCCGCCGGTCGACCACGCCAACCGCAATGCCGCCGTCGCCCAGGTCAGTGCCATGCGCTTCGCCGGCTCCTACTACCTCGTCGCGCATCTCGCGGAGAGCGTCGCCGACAGCTTCGGGGACGGGCCGTTCGCGATGACGCTGCGCGTCCGGGTGAGCGGAGCGGCGACGAGCGGGCCCGAGTACGTGGGGGAGTCCGAGCCCGCGGGCGTCTTCGAGGTCTCGGACCAGGAGCGCGAGGCGGCGGCGGAGGGCGTGGCCGGGGGCGACGACACCGCGATGAGGGCGGTCGCCGTGGGCGGGATCGGCACCGGGAGCGCGCTGCTGGTGGGGCTCGGGGTGTGGACCGTGGTGGCTCGGCGCAGGAGCGCCGTGTAGCACTGGTCCGCAGCGCGCCGGGACTGACGCCCGCGCGGGCTCAGATGCGGGTCAGGGCCCAGAAGCCGACGGCGTAGCAGGCCAGGGCGAGCAGCAGGAGCGGGACCGCCACCTTGGCCGGAGGGCCGGGGCGGCGGCGCGGCCGTTCCGCGCGATGCCGCGAAGCCGCCCGGGCGGGCGGTGGGGCCTGCGGGGCCTGGTGCGGGGCCTGGGCGGTGTACGAGGCCGTGGAGGCGTCGGTGCGGTGATGCGCCGCGGGGGGCAGGGGCTGACCGGGGTGGCCCGCGTGGCTGGAGTACGCCGGCGGGAGCGGCTGGGAGGTGTGCAGCCGGTGGGTGGTGTCGTAGGGGGAGACGGGGGTCTCCGGCTGGTGCGGGGCCTGCGCCTGTGCGTCGTGGGGCCGGGCGCCGGGCACGGGGGAGGAGGTGCCGGTGGCCTGCGGAGGCGGCAGGTGGAAGCTGCCGGTGTCCGACATGGAGGCCGGCTGAGGCTGAGCAGGGGTGGACGGGGTGGCTGACGGGTCGGTGTCCTGGCGGGGGTCGGGCTGTACGGCCTCGGGGCCCGGGACCGACCAGGCCTGGCCGTTGCCGTCCGACGGTGCCTCGTCCGTCCCCGAGCCTGACGGATCTTCTCTCCGGCCCAGCCCCCGCGCTCTCTCCAGCGGGCCCTCGGGGGCGAACCCCGGGGGAAGCGGGCCGAGTTGGTCGAAGATCTCGATCAGCTCGTCGTCCGGGCCGGGCTCCGGGAGGAGCTCAGCGGCTGCGGCCAGCGCCTTGCGCGCCCCCGTGGCCGTACGGAACCGCGCCTGCGGGTCCGGCTGCAGCAGCGTGGCCACCACCTGCCACAGCGGCTCCGGGATGCCCTTGGGCGCACCGGGCGTCCCGTGCTCGGCGAAGTACTGGATGAGCGCCTTGCTGTCCGGCTTGGCCCCCTCCAGCAGATACAGCGCGACCAGTCCTACGGCGAACAGGTCGGCGGGGAAGTCGGGTTCGGCGCCCATCAACTGCTCGGGCGCGAGATAGCCGGGCGTTCCCACGACGAGGTTGGTCTCCGTCAGGCGGGGCTCGCCCAGCCGCATCGCGATGCCGAAGTCGGACAGCCGCAGCCGTGGCCGGCCGGTGCCGGTGGCCTCCAGCAGCACGTTGGCGGGTTTGACGTCACGGTGCACGACGTCCTCCGCGTGCACCGCGGCCAGCCCCGCCAGCAACTGGTCGAGCAGGGTGCAGACGAAGGCCGGCGGGAGGGGGCCGTAGTCCCCGATGAGGTGGGCCAGGGAACCGCCGGCCACCAGGTCCATGGTGAACAGGACCTTGTCGTCGTCGGCCGCCCAGCTCGAGGGGGCGAGCACATGAGGGTGGTCGATCCGCAGGGCCTGTTCGCGCACGAAGCGCAGCAGCGAGTGCGCGTCGCTCTGGAGCAGGACCTTGGCGGCCACGTAGCGACGGCGGCGGTGGTCCCAGGCGCGCCAGACGGCACCGACCCCTCCGCGCCCGATCGGGTCGACCAGTTCGTACCGGCCGGCGAAGACCTCACCCATGGCTGTTCGTCGCTCCTCCCCCTGCGGCTTCCCCCCTTGCCTCCCCCTCGACGAGCGCTACGACTCCCCGACGAGCGAGACGACTCCCCCGATGAGTGATACGACTCCCCCGTTGAGCGGGAGAACCCGCTCGTGCCGATCGGTCCCCCGTGCGTGACACGCCCCCTCGTGCCCGCCCGTGCCGTGCGCTGTCCCCCGTCACGCCGATCAGCGTCCCTGTCAGATCACTCCGGTCCGGCTGCCGAACCCCCTTCGGCGTCCGGGCGGTGTGATCAGCTCTGGTGGGACTGGTAGTGCGCGACCGCGTCCGAGGTGCGGCCGGCGCCGTACACCCGGAGGAACTCTGCCAGTTCCGGGTGGGTCGGGGCGAGGGTCTCCGCGGCCTCGATGATGTCGCCCGCCGCCGCGACCGAGCGCAGCAGCGACTGGATCTCCCGGACCACGCGCTTGACCGTGGGCGCTCCCGAACTGGTCGTCGTCTGTGTGGTGTTGCTCAGCACCGAGCCCCCCTGTGACTTCTTGATCTCCTCCATGCGCTCAGTGGCCTCGGCCGCGCTCACGCTGCCGTCCGCGACCTGCCCCGCCAGGTCCTGCAGCAACTGCACGCGCTGCACGACGGCGGGGTTGCCGATCTTCGCCCGCTGCCCGCTCATGAGCTGCGACAGCATCGGTGCGGACAGTCCCAGAACCCCCGCGAGACGAGCCTGGTTGAGACCAAGATCGTCGATAAGCCTACGGAAGAGCGCCCCCAACGGCTCCCCGTACCAGTTCCGCTGCAGTTCCCGCGCTCTTGCGGTGGCTTCCTGCTGTGCGGCGTCCATTGCGTCTCCCCATCGCTTCCCCATGTACGGCGGTTCGCGGTAGCGAACCACGCCGAGCATCTTACGGAGAGTGGTCGGCGACGGGGAGCCCCAATCCTTTTGCGGAATCACGGGGGTGACCCGGTACTCTGGTCTCCGACGCCCGCCGGGACATGCTTCGTCCGGGCGGATGTCCCCTTCCGGGGCCTTAGCTCAGTTGGTAGAGCGCTGTCTTTGCATGGCAGATGTCAGGGGTTCGACTCCCCTAGGCTCCACTTGATTCAGACCCCTCTGACCTGCGAAAACGCGGTCAGGGGGGTCTTTTCGTCCCGGTCGGCGCATCGGGTCAGACGGTGCTCACGGGCTCGGCCTCGTTCACGTCGTACGTGCCCAGGTGACGGTTGAAGACGACCCAGGCGATGGAGGTCGCGAGGCCGCAGGACGCGATGACCAGGGCCGTGGTGGGGCTGAGGAACTGGGAGACGGTGCCGCCCACGATCGCGCCGACGGGTTCGAAGCCCAGCGTCGTGAAGCGCATCGCGGAGGTGACCTGGCCGATCATGTGCGTCGGCGTCACCATCTGCTTGATCGTCTCGCTCATGACCAGGTTCACGACGATGGCGAAGCTCCACAGGAACATCCCGGCGGCCACGGCCAGGAATCGCAGGAGGCTGGAGTCCAGCAGCTCGGAGCCGGGGACCAGGAAGGCGCCCACGGTGGGCACGACCAGGGACAGGACATAGAGCAGCCGGGTCCGCACCTTGCTCATGAACGAGGAAGCGGCTGTCGCGGACAGCACGCCGCCGAGCCCGCCGGCCGCGCTCGCGAGGCCCACGAGGAGGGGGCTGAAGCCCAACTCCTTGACCACATAGAAGGTGTAGACGGCGAAGAACATCGCGGTGAAGAAGTTGAAGTGGGCCGCGGAGACGATCACCGGTCGCAGGACGGGGTGAGAGAAGGCCCAGGTGAAGCCGGTCAGGGCGCCCTTGACCGTTTCCTGCTCCGACGCCTGCTCCGGGTTCTCCTGCTCGCCAGCCTCGTGCCCGGCGTCCTCGTGCCCGGCGTCCTCGTGCGCGGCGTCCCCTCGCGCGGTGGTCTTCTCGCCCTTCTTCGTGCCGCCTTCGGACCCGAGCAGCAGCACCGTGCTCGCGATGTAGCTGCAGACATCGGCGACCAGGGCCAGAGGCGCGCCCAGCGCCTGGACCAGGAGCCCTCCCAGGCCCGGTCCCGCGACCTCGCTGACCGCGGTGCTGCCTTCCATATACGAGTTGATCTTGGGGAGTTGACGGCGGTCGAAGGTCAGCACCATGTGCGAGGACAGCGCGGAGTCGTACAGGAGGGTGAGGGCGCCGACCAGGAAGACGGTCGTGAAGAGCAGGGGGATGCTCAGCATGTCCAGCGCGTAGGCCACCGGGATCATCCCGATCAGCAGCAGACGCAGGATGTTCGCCGTCACCATGACCGACCTGCGCGGGTAGCGGTCGGCGGTCATGCCCACCCACAGCCCCAGGAGCAGCACGGCCAGCGACTCGGCACTGCCGAGCAGGCCCATCTCGAACGCGGAGGCGTCGAGGGTTCCCAGGGCGAGCAGCGGGATGATGACCACGCTGGCCTGGGTACCGAACAGGGACACGGTCTGGGCAGTCCACAGGCTTCTGAAACTGCGGTCTTTGAGCACGTCGGACTCCTGGCGGCACGCCGGTAGATCTGATGAGAACGATGGCGGACGTCACCGCACGGCCCTGCCGGTGGCGGCCAGAGCCGTGCGGGGATCAACAACCGGCCGCCGGAGGCTCGTTGGGGCGGGCCGTCGTCCGTGAGCGGCCGCTACTTGGCCGTGCCGAAGTGTACGGCGATGGAGTAGCGCACCCAGGACTGCGAGCGGATCCTGCACACGCTGTGGTGGTATCCGGGGTTGATCCGCAGGAGCGCCAGGCGTCCTTGCTCGGGCTGCGTGGCCAGGGCGGCGCCGCTGGGCGCCTCCACCACGAGTTCACCGCCGTCGCCCGCGGCCCACCCGGGGGAGAGGAAGAAGACGAGGCCGAAGCGCCGGTCGTCGAAGGTGTCGGAGTGGCGGCGCAGATAGTGGTCCGCCTCGTACTTGGCGATGTCGGCCGAGCGGAAGGACACCGGCTCGCCGAAGGCCACCGAGAACGCGTCGGCCACGTCGGTGCTCTTGAGCGCGGAGATGAAGGCGCGGATGCCCAGGGCGGACCGGGGGATGTCGCGCAGACAGCCGCTGCGCGAGAAGCGCCGCTCCTCAGGCGCCTCGGTGAACTCCTCCGCGCCGCACGGCTTCACGTTGTCATCGGGGGTGAGCAGCCAGTGCTCCGTGGCCCAGGTCGGCAAGGCGGCCAGCTCGGAGACGAGGGGGCCTGTCATGTCCGCAGGCATCAGGGGCAGGCTGGTGGCCGGAGCGTCGCTTCCTGGCCGCAGCCGGCCGAGTGCTTCCGCCACGGGGGCCGCGGTCAGCATGTCGATCGTCTTGCCGTGGAAGGCGATCGCGGCGTCCCTGCTCATGTGGTCCATGACGGAAGCGGTCTGCGCCGAGTCCTGCATCTTGCCTCTCCTTCGGTCGGTAAAGGGCCACGCCCAGGGATCAGCGGGCCCTGGAAACCCGGTTCTCGTCCCACACCGGTTCCTGCGTCTGCACCACCTCGCCGTCGGAGCGGAAGAGGAGGTAGCGGTTGAAGGAGCTCGCGAGCCAGCGGTCGTGGGTGACCACGACGACCGTGCCGTTGAACTCCTCGATGGCCTGCTGCAGCGCCTCGGCCGAGACCAGGTCGAGGTTGTCCGTCGGTTCGTCGAGCAGGAGCAGCGTCGCGCCACCGAGTTCCAGGAGCAGGATCTGGAACCGGGCCTGCTGTCCTCCGGACAGCGTTTCGAAGCGCTGGTCCGCCGAGGCCGCCAGCTCGTACCGCGAGAGCATGCCCGCGGCGGCCCCGCGGTCCAGGCCCTCGCGGATGCCTTCACCGCGGCCCATGATCTCCACGAGCGTCTTGCCCACCCACTCCGGGTGCTGGTGGGTCTGGGTGAAGAAGCCGGGTACGACCCGTGCGCCCAGCCGCCAGGAGCCCGCGTGGTCCACGTCGAGGCCGGCCAGCAGCTTCAGCAGATGGCTCTTGCCGGAGCCGTTCGACCCCAGCACCGCGACCCGGTCCCCCAGGAAGATCTCCAGGTCGAACGGTTTCATGAGCCCGGTCAGTTCCAGTCGCTCACAGGTGATGACGCGGGTTCCGGTACGGCCTCCCGTCAGACGGGGGACCACGCGCTGCTCGCGGGGCAGCTCGGGCGGCCCTCCGGCTTCCTCGTACTTGCGCAGCCGGGTCTGGGCGGCGCGGTAGCGGGGCGCCATGGCGGCGCTGATCTTCGCCTGTTCGCCGAGGGTGTGCACCAGGTCCTTGAGCCGCTCGTGTTCCTCGTCCCACCGGCGGTGCAGCTCGGCCAGCCGTTCGCGCCGGGCCTGGCGGGCTTCCTTCCATCCGGTGAAGGAGCCGCCGTGCACCCAGGTGCTGCGGCCCTCGAGAGCGACGACCTTCGTGGCGACGTTGCCCAGCAGGGCCCGGTCGTGGCTGACCAGCAGTACGGCCTTGTCAGTGGTGCGAAGCTGCTCCTCCAGCCACCGCTTGCCCGGGACGTCCAGGTAGTTGTCCGGCTCGTCGAGGATGAGCACCTGCTCGCGCCCGCGCAGCAGCGCCTCCAGGACGAGGCGCTTCTGCTCACCGCCGGAGAGGGTGTTGACGTCACGGAAGCGGGCGCGGTCGAAGGGCATGCCGAGCGCCGCGGTGGTCACGACGTCCCACAGGACTTCGATCTCGTAGCCGCCGGCCTCGCCCCAGGTGCTCAGCGCCTCGGCGTACCGCATCTGCGTGGCCTCGTCGTCGCGCTCCATCAGCTCGAGTTCGAGGGCGTCGATGTCCGCCGCGGCCGTGGCGATCCGCTCGGGGGCGGCGGCCAGCAGCAGATCGCGCACGGTCGACTCATCACGCACCGAACCGATGAACTGCGGCATCATCGCCAGGCCGCCCTGCACGTTGACGGTGCCCGCACGCGGCTTGAGGCGCTTTCCCGCGACGTTGACCAGGGTGCTCTTCCCCGCGCCGTTGTGGCCGATCAGCGCCGCGACCTCCCCCGCCCCCACGGAGAAGCTGACGTCTTCGAACAGTGTTCGCCCGTCGGCGAGATTGCACCGGACACTGTTGAATTCAAGGAATCCCATGATTCTGAGCTTCGTTCTCTCGCTTTGGAAGATGCGCTGCGTGCGGTGCGGAATTTAACGCTCCGGTTTTAGGTGGCCCGCCCAAAGAGTCCACTACCCCTCCCCGGTGGCCCTTCAATCCCCCGCACCAATCCCCCCGCGGCACGGCGTCAAAGGCGTTCACGCGTTTCACGGATCCTGCCTGGCCAGAACCACGAACACAAGGGGAAGGAATGTCCGTGTTGCTAACATTGAGCACACTTTGCGGTGAAAAATAAATCTGGATGAGAGACGCTTGACAAGCGCCTATCTGAATGGTGAAGCTTCCTAGCGTCAGAGCAATTCAGTTCCGCTGCACATGAGGAGCGACAGTGAACGAGAACGTTGCTGAGTCCGCAATTCAGGTTGCCTCGCAGGAGCAGGATGACATCTTCTTTATCGAGGAGATGGACGTGGCCGACGCCGCTCAGGTGATGGTCCACCGCTGTTGACAGTGTGAGCGGGAGTGCGACCCCGGTAAAACGG